>NZ_JALIFQ010000008.1:0-265341 GCF_022867815.1 Blautia sp. NSJ-175 | reverse complement strand
GAAATAACTTCACCCACACCAGCCTCTGAAAATACACTTCCCAGTGCGCCCAGCAGCTGAGGCAGCAAGCAGGCGGCTCCAACCTGCATAAGCAGACGTGAAGTATCTTCTCTTGTCTCGCTTATCTTTGGTTTACAAATGACAAATGCCAAAATCAAGGCAAGTACACAGGCTACACCTGTCATAATTGCTCCATTCAGCGCCGTAGGAGTGGCAACTCCCTCTGCATTCACAGCATCATATTTCACAAAGGATAAAACCAGAGCAATAACACCAACGGTGACTGCCGGAATAAATATTTTCGTTCCAATTCTCTCGCTGGCCGCCTGCTTGGACTGAGCGGCAGCTTCCGCGAACTTGCCCATTTTTACCTGTTTTGTGAGAGTAAGGCAGCCCATAACCAACAGCATTGAGCCGGTAACCACAGGAGGAATAACTTTACCCAGCATGAAGATCAGCCCTGTCAGGGTCCAGAAAATAATTGTTCCGATTTTTGCCTCTTCGTTCTTTCTTGCACGGAAAGCGGTATCAAAACATACCAGTCCGCAGAGAACATAGAAAAATTCCGGAAAATAAACACCTAAAAAATCTGTCATTATTTCTTTCCTCCCTTCACCTGTCTGTCAAACAGGAATACCTGTACCATCGTCAGGATGATCGAGATAATCATAACGGAAATAGAAGCTGATGCAATACTGGATAGTGTAACATCATATCCAGCCACGGCAAGCCCGGACTGAATCAGCACGACACCAGACGCTGCCGGAAAACAGTTCTGCGCGAAGAAGTTCCCATAGTTCTCAGATGCGGCTGAAAGACCTTTTACTTTCTCATCTTCCTTTTCTGTCAGCCTGCATCCCTTGGATGCTTCTGCAGCTGCAGCGGTCATCGGCAGGATCAGAGGACGAATAAACTGAACATGTCCGCCAATTCGGATATTCATTGCAGATGCTAAAGAACGAATCACAATCCACAGTGACAAAACCTTTCCTGCGGATGCATCCTTAATCTTTCCAATCAAATAAGCCGCCCTCTCCTTCATACCAAAACGCTCGATGATTGCAATTACCGGGAACATAATAAGAAAAATAGACATCAGTCTATTGTTTACAAAAGATGTACCTATGATCTCCAGAATATAAAAAAAGTCAAGGCCTGATACAATACCAGTCACAATACCTGCCACAAGTACTACAGCTAGAACATCCAGTTTCAGTGCAAAGCCTAAAACAATAATCGCTACACCAATTAATTTAACTATTTCCATATCTTTCCCCTTTCATTGCATACCTCTTCTTTTCATCATAAAATTTCTTACCTTCCACTACCGTTTCACTATTATATCTTTTGACTTCTTTATCCGTAACTTCTTCCATCATAATTTCATGGTATATTTGCCCCACTCAAGTTTAGGTTTGCATTTTGTCAGAGGAACATTCTACCCATGCATTCCTTTGGGTTTGCAGGAAAACGGCAGTAATTTAGAAGTTCTTCTGTTTACAAAATTGGAACACAAATCTCGCAAAGGTGTTGCTCCACTAAAGTTCTTGCGTAACGTTCCATAGTGGGTCTGGACTCATCTAGCTGATAACCGATTCTTTTTATTTCTGCAAAGCACTCATCCCATGCTGATTCAACCGCAACGGCAGTATGTTCAATTAAAAATACTATGAATTTACCCCCTTCGATTTTTTTGCTTGTCACCTCCCCTATATGTGTATTTTGATCAGACGGATATATTGTGCAAACATCATATCTGCATTTATTAGCTTCTGTTGTAATGGGATTATCTAGGGGAATGGCAAATATTATATTATGAGCAGTATAGAGATCATGTTCTTTCAACCAGCTTTTGAATTTCTCCATCAAAATGCGATTACTTTCTCCGTATGCGCCCACTCGCCGCATATAAATAACTTCATATGATTCTATTTCCTCTTCTCTTGAACTGATATAAAACATTAATTTAATCCTCCAATACTTTTAGTACATCAAAATCCAAAACATATGGTAAGCCCAATAAAAATAATTTTCAAGAACTTAATTAAATAGATAAATTATAAAGTGAAGATAACGGAATATTGCATTATTACCAGAGAATGATATGAACAATACATGCCTTTGGGTAATGTAAGTTGACAAATGTCGTAGGTTGTCCCGGTTATGAAACCTTTGGCGAAGATACGCCAAACAATGGTGGTAGCTTACTCGTTTACAATCCGGTTACCCCGCTTCCCTCTGCTGCACGATGGCAAAAGAAAATAATCCATTGAATTACAGTCGCAATATTACAACATTTTAAAATGGCGGCTTAATCTCAAAGCTGCTGTCTTTATGATTTTCTGCACATTACTGTTTTCAATCGTTACGGCTGTAATTAAGAGAATTTCAACGTGCTACTCCTAAAACGTCAATTTAGTATATCAAAAAAATCATAGCCAATCGCAAATCCAGCTGAGCGGCCCTTTGGGGCTTCTTTTTCTATCCCTTCATGCACATAGACCAGTTTGGTGATCAGACAATTATCCTTCTTCCCGGAGCTGTAATGAGGCATGATATTCATCCGCCTCTATACAGGTATTCAACTTCCTTTTTCTTGTCAAACCAGATCCATCATCCATTCAGATGCTAATCCCTGCTTAGATTCGGTTGGTCGGCCGGTTCATCAGTCCGTTTTTCTTCACATAAAAAGTTTTTTATTAGCTCCTGCTATTTTCGAGACTCTAACATCACAAACGTAATGCATGCCCCCTCTCTCCATTAAAAATATGTATCTTTTCCTGCTTCAGGCGAATGTATATCTCATGTCCAATTTGACCAGAAAAATCAGCATTTGTCATTATCGTAAGATTCGGTATGCCGGACGCAACAAGAAAAACAGCCACTTCACGCCCTGTATTCTCCAACAAACTGATTTCCATCCGGATGGCGCCAGGTTCATTCTTTGAAGCAAGCTCAATGTGTTCCGGACGGATACCAGCCTTAAGAGGCTCTTGTAATTGCTCCCCAGGCAAACCACTTATGTCTATAGGAATACGAGCTTCACCCAGAGTCAAAAATTGCTGCGCATTATATGACACAATCCTTGTATCCCATATATTCATATTGGGAGAGCCTATAAATCCGGCAACGAAAAGGTTAGCCGGATTTTGATATATCTCCTGTGGCGTTCCAAACTGCTGTAAAACGCCGCAATTCATTACAGCAATACGTGTCCCCATTGTCATAGCTTCGATCTGGTCATGTGTAACATATATTGTTGTTACACCCAATTCCCGCTGTAGCGCTATAATCTCCCGGCGCATCTCTGTGCGGAGTTTCGCATCCAGATTTGCCAGCGGTTCATCCATCAAAAAAAGCTTAGGCCTTCTCACCAATGACCGCGCAAGTGCCACACGCTGACGCTGCCCCCCTGAGAGTGCACCGGGCTTCCGTTCCAACAGAGTGTCCAATTCCAGCTTTTTTGCCACCTCAGCTACCCGTGCCGCTGCCTCCTGCTTTTTGGTATGGCGCATTTTAAGGGGGAACGCAATATTATTTTTTACCTTCATGTTCGGATAGAGGGCATAATTCTGAAATACCATAGCAATGTCACGGTTCTTAGGTGGTACTTTATTAACTACCCTGCCATCCATAATGATCTCGCCGCTGCTGATGCCCTCAAGTCCCGCAATCATACGAAGCAGTGTAGTCTTTCCACAGCCGGAAGGCCCCACGAAAACAATAAATTCACCCTGTTCTATTTCCATATCCATATTGATAACGGCGTGTACATTGCCTGGATACCACTTATTTACTTTGTGTATTTGCAGGCCGCCTGCCCGAACTTCATTTTCCATAAACAGCTCCTTTTATATTTTAGTCCTTCATTCCAGAAGATATAATGCCTTGTTCAAGATATTTCTGCCCGAACATAAATATCAAAAGCGGTGGCATAAGTGTAATCAGTGATGCGATCAGCGATACTCCCGCATTGTCCGCGGTGATATTCGCCATATACAGAGACAGCGGCCAAAGTGTCTGATCCTTTAAGAATGCCTGAGGTGCCTCCATTGCGTTCCAGTACTCCAGAAATCCCAACACAACAGCGGAGAGGATACCCGGTGCGCCGAGAGGTATACCCAATCTCAAAAATGTCTGGATGGGGGAAGCACCATCCACAGCTGCTGCCTCAGTAACCGCCCCTGGTATCGTCATAAAAAATCGGGTCATGATGAATACCGGAAGAGTTGATGCGGCACCGGGCAGAATAATGGCCCATGCAGTATCAATAAGACCTAACTTATTCAAAACCAGATAACTGGAAACCATAGTCACTTGAAAAGGCATCAGCATAAGGACTATATATAAGGTGTATAGCACTTTTTTTCCGCGAAAGTCAAAACGTGCAAATGCCCATGCCGCAGGAGCGCCCAAAACAATATGGCCCAATATAATGGGAAAGACCTGTTTGCAGGAATTCCAGAATACATTAAAAAATTGAGGTGTATCAAACAACAGCTCCGCATAAGCCTGGAAGGTCGGGTAGAATGCAAAAATCGGCCATGCAGCGAAGCCATCACCACTTTCTAAAACCGGGGCAAGGTTCTCGGACAACTCCCCAGGTCCCATAAGTGTACCGGATGAAAGCATCCACAGCGGTACCCATACAAAAGCAGCGATCATAAAAAGAAAGAGACAGATAAAAATTTTTTTCAAGAGCCGTCACCCCCACTCATGATCTTCTGCAACAACATAATCAAAGTAAATACGATAAATGCCATCATCACAGCCCCAGCACACATTTTATCCACGTCCAAGCTGCTGTACCAGTTATTAAACAAATGCTGAAGCATATAAATGCTATTATCGGGATAGCTGCCTGCAATGAGATAAGCTTCCCTGAATACCTTGAACGAATTGAGCAGGGACAGCACTGTGACTGTGAACAATGTCGGCAACAGATTGGGCAGCGTTATCTTTATAAGCCGTTTTATGCTGCCCGCACCGTCTATTTGTGCCGCCTCATACAGCGCCGGATTGATAGCACTGATCCCTGAGAGCCATAGCACCATGTCATACCCAAAGTTCTTCCATATATACGCAAACACCAAAACTGCAAATGCAGCTCCGCTTCCAATCCAATCTATGGAAGTTACATCCAGTAAAGACAGGAGCCCATTGATTAATCCGTTTCTATGGAAAATCACCCTCCACAGCAGAACAATTGAGGCCACTGGTATTGCCATTGGCATTAAAAACGTTGTTTTGAAAATCCCATGCTTTTCCTGAAATGTAGTAAGCATCAATGCAACAACCAACGATATGATAAGCAATAGTGGTATGCAAACGAATATAAACTTTGCAGTATTGGACGCTGCCAATTGGAATGCACTATTACCCAGCACAGATATGTAGTTTTGGAATCCAACAAACTGATTGCTTACAGCGGAGAAAAAAGAACGCCGCAGTGCATCCACAAGCGGAATTAGTACCATTACACTCACAGCAAACAAACTCGGTGTCAAAAACAACCACGGTACGATACGTTCTTTTAGCGGGGCCTTGTATTCATGTTCATTTTGTTGTTTTTTCCTGTATAAGTATTTGGGCTTCCTCGCCGCTTTCGACAAAGGTATATTCTTTCTTCGGCAGAGAAGAGTTTTTATCAACAGAGAACCTCCTTTCATGGGATACAAAGCCAAGCTTTCCTCCTTGCCAATGGAGCAAGAGATCGATGCAAAGCCACAGACAGGGCATGAAATACATAACCTTGCCAATAGAAATATTGTTGTATGACACTATTTTTACAGATATCAAACAAAGTGACAGTGTATATATCACGCAGCTCAGAACCAGTCCCGAATACGAGCGTATTGATGTTATCCTAGCCGCTATTGCCATAAGGATAGAAGCAAATAAAGAAAATAATAGCAGTAAAAACGCTGCATTCCAAAGCTCCTTATCCCGGAAGGTCGGGGCTGCCGACATCCAGACAGTAAGATTCTCCCAGTGATCCAAAAATAAATTTTTCCAAAATTTAAAGTCAGACCACCTTGAAGGGATAAAGCTTGAAGGGATATGCGGAAGATCAATACAGATCACTAATCCGGCCAAGGCGATCAAGGCAAGCGGCAGATAAGAAATCATCCACATCGGATAGTGCCGGAGCTTTCCTCCCCGCTTAATCAACCTTATAACAATGCCGAACGCCAAAACCAAAGCCGGAAGCCGGTAAATCATACCAAACACCCACCCCATCAGTGGTAAATCGATAATTGTACCTCCTGTGAAGTCCGAAGCCGTAAGATAACGCTCTGCCATCTCCCGCGTTCCGCCATCAGAAAATATTAACTGCATATTGGACAGTGTATCACTGGATTCCTCCTCTGCCTGCCGGAATACCCTTGATGTATCATCATCGAATACACCACGAACATATAATACCTCCCCTCCAATCTTGATCTGCATACCGAGCACATTCGTGCTTCCCCATAATGAAAAAGCCAATTCTGAGCTGATGGCGCAGCCCGCTGTATCAGACTGCGAAGGTAAAGAACCAACGAGTATGGTTTTTGACGTGATATCTTCACAGGCTCCAAAAACAACAACCACATCCGCAGTCGTACTCCCCATATCTGCATCCATGATCTCCCGTGCGGAATATACCTGCCACAGCGTGACCTGTGGCTGCTTTGAAAGGCCATCCTGTTTTGCATATTTTTGCTGCCTGACAAGGGCAGACGGACTGACACCACCAATTTCCCATCGTACGCTGACACTTGAGCATAAGCCAATAGCTGCAATAAAGAATGAGCAGGCCATACACCAAACGAAAGCTGCCAGTATTCCCGTTACTGTGAGAGCCCGGTAATTCATAGAATTGTTAGCCTTCAATGCGAACTCTGTCTCCTTCCGAAATAGTCTTATTTGAGCTCGTGATCACCTTATCCGAGTAGGTCAGAGCATTTTCTGTACTTTCAATGCTCATCATCTGCCCGTCCCTATCCTTAACGATGATATCAACCCGTGATGTAACCCACTCGATTCCCATCACAGTATTTTGTTTACGGATTACGAGAACATGGTCACCTCGAGAGTCTCTTCTTAATGCGGTCAGCGGCAGGCAGTTCTGATATGTCTCACTTTTTTTGTTCAAAGAAAGTTGTGCAGACATACCGGGGGTATATTTACCGTCGGGGAGGGTAACCGTCACCGGAACCATGTTATCCTCATCAGCTGTTCCCATGGCTGCTATCTTCACATCCAGCTTCTGAGTGCTGCCGTCAAGTCTATAGCTAAGTTCCCCTGTATCATTTACCGAAAAGTTTTCGGCATTCTCTTTATCTAGGCTCCCTTTAAAAACAAAACCCACGCCATTGTTGGACAGTGTAACTACTTCAACATCTGCTTCCGTTTTTGAACCCTTTTCCAAAGTTTTCAAAACCGTACCGGAGACCGGAGCCATAACATGACCACCATTGTCTATGATTTCTTCTAGTGTGTCACGTAACTTTTCCTTTTCTGACAACTCTGCCTTATAGGTGACACTCTCAATTTCTGCCTCAGTCTGCGATTTAGACTTGTTTTCCTGAGCCTTTTTCAATGCTCGCCGCGCCGCTTCAATGTTTTTTTCGGCAGCGTAGAGTTCCTCATCCTTTGAGTCTTCAAACTCTCGCTGGGCACTTATTATCGCTCTCTCTGCAGCTTCAATAGCAGCCTGAGCATCCATAACCGCAGCCTCATCTGAAAAATCTGTACGGTTTTCTGCCGCAGAAAGTGCCTCATCGGCCTCAGAAAGTGCGTTGTCCCAGCGCGTCTTGATAGCTTCAAGATTTTGAACGGCGCTATCGTAGGCAGGCGTTCCCTCCTCAGCCTCTGAGAGCACTTGCTGTGCCGCGCGAACCGCATCATCCCCAGATTCTTGAACATTCTTCCGATTTTCCTCCGCTTCCTTAATTAATGCCTGCCTTGTAGCTGTGATGGCCCTGTCTTTATTTTCGATTGCATTGGCAAGTGCCGATTCGAGGTCTGCAAAATCATTCCTCTCAAGCTTTGCAACTAAACGGTCATACGCCTGCTGTGCATCATCAAGCGCCTGCTGTGCATCAAGAACACTGTCGCTGCTTCCTTTCCCGGAAAGGCTTATCTTCTGGTTAAGGATATAGATCTCATCCTCGAGGCTCTTAATCTTATCTTTTATGGAAGATACATCAAACTCAAGCAGCGCCTCGCCTTCGCTTACCTGTTTTCCCCTTTCTGCATTAACTTTGATAACCCTGAGGCCCTCCGGCAGGGTGATGGATATACCATCCTCTGCGTCAATTGTTCCATCAATTTCAGCTTTGTTCGTCAATGTTCCACTTGTCATTGTTGATACCTGAACGCTGGCAATCGTGGCAGAATCAGACACACGAGAAACGATCGTAAATACAAAGATCAGTACAAAAAATGAGACTATAAGACGTATTGCTATACGCTGTACACGGTTACTTAACAGAGGCTTATGCTTTAAACCAGAGGCGAACATATCTTTTTCCTGTGTGATAATATCGTTGATCTTTTCCTTGATATGTAAGAGCTTCATTGTGTGGTCTCCTGTATAGTTAATTATTAAACTCTATCATAATTATTTTATCCGCCAGATAAGTGCCATCTGCCTGCTGGGTTCCAAAAAGCAATACAAAATCATCATCCTTTAGTTCGCTTTTATCACCATCTTCAAGAGAATACTTTCCACCCTGAGAATCAACCAGCGCTCTTTGAAATATAGTTTCATCTGTAAAAGTAACACTTACACTGCCACTATCTGCTTCACCATCAGTAGAAGCAAAGCCTGCACCTATCGTACATGTTGTTTCGGTACAGCCACTGACCACTCCACTGAAGTCGGCTGAAGTGATCATATCATTTGCATCAGTAAATGTGTTTTCAGCAGTTATTTCCTTATTTTCACTGCCAGCGTCATCTTGGGGATCATTTTTTGCAACAGATCCCTGATCGGCTGGTACCGCATCTGACTGCGTATCGTTGATCTGGTTATTGGAAGTTTTCGGTTCCGTTTCTGCACCTGCACATCCTGAAAATAAAAACATCCCTACACAAATGATTACACACAGGCTTACAATTCGTTTTTTCATAATTCTTAATTCCTTTCTGTTTTAATCATAACTACATCTGTTCTTTTATATAAAGGCTGGCACGGCTCTGGATCTTTTCAGCAGCTTCCTGTACGCTTATCGTTCCCGCAAAAAATTCTGAGGCTTCTTCTAATATGATATCTTCCAGATTCTGGCTTTCATTTACTGCATAGGACACACTGCTTAAGAGCGTCCTCATAAGCTCTACATCCTCTTGTGTTATCTTCCCGTCTTCGTACAGGAACGTCCACATGGAATTACCATTAATAGCGGCCTGCATTACTGTATCAAACGCTCCCTTATGGAATGGCAGAAGATAACAAGACTCCTGATGCTCCTTCATCAAAAATGTCCTCACAAACTCCCATGCACCATCCTTATACTTGCTGGATGAGGATATTCCAATCTTTACTTCTGGCTTGATCGCATGGTATTCTCCATGGGAGCTTGGCAGGCCTATTACATTTACGTTTCCCTTATAGGAATCTCTGTACTGTGCAATTTGGTATGCACTGTAAACAGCTTCATAGGATGCCACAGCAGCACTCAAGTCCGCCCCGAAGCCGCTTTGGCTGCTCTCCTGAATTTTCCCGGCAAGCTCCAGCAATTCTATGAACTCCGGAGAATTGAAAAAGCACTCACCAGAGGCCCAGTCAACAAGGCTGTCATTGGTCTGGAGCATTATTTCAAGAAATGATGTACTAGACAGATTACTTATGGAATTTAACCCCGAGGTTTCCAGAACCTTTTCCAAGCTGTCCAGCGTCCATCCCCCACTTTCACCAAGGGCACTTGAATTAGCCAGCATTGTGGATATAGATACACCATTTGTAATGTAAGGCAGTTTACCGTCAATGCTTATGGCATCAAAGACATTTGCGAAATAGTCATCCATATTAATTTCTGAGTCGTTCTTAATATACGTATAGAGATCCTCCAACAATCCCTTGTTATGGTAGATCGGAACCGATAAATTGCTCATATCCAAAATGTCTGGTATATCCCCTGAAATAATCTTTGTATTAAGATTTAAAACGGCATTATCCCATTCCTCATCGGATACGTTTTGTTCGTACGGAAAATATTCCGTCAGTTCAATCTTATATTCTTTATTTGTTTTATTAAAATCCGAAACAGCCTGGACAACACTTGGATTGGCAGTCAAGCTCACCATACTGAGTTCTGTCCGATTATCTTTTCCCTTGGAAAGCACCCCTATCTCATAGGAGAGTACAGAAGTCTGGTTGGACGACGCGGCCAAAACCACAAATCGACCATCCTCAAGTTCACATACATGAACATCCGATGTGTTCAACCCCATATCAGACCAATTGAAGACAAGATTACCTTTCTGTGCCCCAGCACTGTAACCATACAGGCTTGAGGAGTCAAAAAGATAGAAATTGCTGGTACTTCCTCCAAACAGACCTGCTGTTGTTCCTAAATATGTGGGATCCTTATGCCAATCCTTATTATCTATATCCACGGTAAGCAGATTATAGTTTGCTCTGTCCGTAGTAGTGGCACACACACCAATCTGTCCCTCACCGGTCGTTATGGTTGTCATAAGATTTCCATCATAATTGAGATCAAACAAAAACTCACCATTGCTGTCAAAAAGATAAGCATATGTACTACCGCATTTGGCTGCTATGCAGATATTCCCCTCAGCATCCATACTCATAAATATTTCACTGCCAGATGAGGAAGTAACTGTGGCATCCAGTACTGACGATAAATCTACGGATTGGACTGCTGCATTGCTGCTATCAAATTTTTTCAAACTGTAGCCTCCTGCATTATCCTTGCAAACAGCCCATATGCTGCCGTGTTGATCTATCCCAAAATCCAGAAGTACAGTTGAATCCTCAAATACCAGCGGCAGCTTTTGAAAATCACCGTTATCAATTGATATTGCCGCCAAATACGAGACCTCATTACCTTCTTGACAGCACACATAAGCCTTGTTATCGCTGATCAGAAGCCTTGAAATGTATGTCACGGAATCAGGGATGTCAAAAAAACTTGCGACATAGGATTCAGGAGCCTCCTCATCCTTGGTGTTATGACCACATGCCGTCATAGAAAAAAGCATCGCTATCAGACATAGCATTGAGATGTTTCGTTGTAACATTTTCATATTATCCGCTATCCTCCTTGCATATAAAATACCTGCTCTCTCAGGTGTATTCAGCATACCATGAATGAGCAGGCAGTTTTTTAATTTCATATAAATGATTAGCTAAGGAATGGTAAATGAAATCCTAAGAATTCCTAAGACTTCAAGGCAGAAGCCACGATGGTATTAAACTGAGGGAAGTTCAACGATAAACACAGTGTTTCCGTTACTGCTTTCAGCCTTTATATCACCACCGTGCTTTACAACAATATCCTTAGCGATGGCAAGACCTAGTCCGGAGCCACCGGTTGTGCTTGATCTTGAGCTGTCCAGACGATAAAATTTGTCAAAGATCACATTTAGCTTGTCTTCTGGAATGTCACCTTTATTTTCAAATTTGACAACATTCTTTCCGGGAAGCTCCTGGGCTGAAATTGTTATGACACTGCTGTCTGCACTATATGCTATGGCGTTTTTCAAAATATTATTAAATACCCTTGCCAGCTTTTCAGAATCACCGTATAATACCATATTTTCGGAGATATTGTTTTCAATGTACTTCCCACATGAATTTAGCTGTGGATACAGCTCATCTGAAATCTGTACCATCATATAGTAAAGATCAATAATTGTCTTTTTTAGAGGAACGGATTCCGAATTACTACGTGCAATCTCAAAAAATTCATCAATCAAAGTTTCAAGTCGATTAGCCTTCTCCCATGCGATATGGATGTATTTTAATTTCTTCACATCAGTCATATCCGGATTTTCATCCAAAAGGCTAAGATATCCTATAACTGAAGTGAGCGGAGTTTTTATATCATGAGCCAGATATACAATAAGATCATTCTTTTTCTGCTCGGCTATCTGTGTCTCAAACGCCCGTGTTTTCAGTGTCTGCCTGACATGGTTCAATTTATGTTCAATAATTTCCAGTTCAAGAGATAACGATATCTGTCCCTCCTCATCCATGAGCTGGTCGATCCCGTTTACAACTTCATCAAAATATCGTTTATATGACTTCAGCAGCATCTGAAATAACACAAACATAAAAGTGATGATTGTTATCGCAAGAATAAACTGCATGTTATTTCCTACTACTTTGAAATAAAGTATATCCGCCTCAGTATCACTGATGTGAAGAATGCGTGCAATGACAGCAGCTATTATATCAGCCACATGTCCCTGGCTAAGTAACCGCAGGAGGAGTACTGTCAGGGCAGCACCAATTGTTATACATAATCCTTTGCCAAATGTGATGCGGCTAAGCTTTGAATAGTTGTAATCTTTTTTTTTAAATTTCCTCAATTTTGTATCCGACCCCCCAGACAGTTTTGATATATTTGGGTCTTTCACCGGTATCCCCCATTTTCTCGCGTAAATGGCGAATGTGTACAGTAAGGGTATTGTTGCTTTTGGTATAATATTCGCCTTGCCAAACTTCATGAAACAAATCCTCGGCACTGACTACACTGCCTTTGCGCTCCAGAAGAATACGAAGGATCGAAAACTCCGTTGGTGTTAGCAATAGGCTGTTTCCATCGATCGTACATTCATATGTCTTAATATTCATCATCAATCCCGCATACTCAAAGATTGTTTCTGTTACATGGGGAGCGGAGATTGTATTATATTTTTTGTAACGGCGAAGCTGCGCCTTTACTCTGGCAATCAGTTCAAGCGGTCGAAAAGGTTTTGTAATATAATCATCTGCCCCAAGTGTCAGACCGGTAATTTTATCGGTTTCAGAATCTTTTGCCGTAAGCATGATCACAGGACAAGCACATCCCTTATCTCTCACCATTTGGCATATTGAAAGACCACTGATATCTGGAAGCATAATGTCCAATATGACAAGGTCAAACTCCATATTTTCCATATAGTCAAGCGCTTCTGCACCTGAGTAGAATTTATACACATCCAGATTTTCATTTTGAAGATAGGCTTCAATTAAGTCAGCAATTTCTTTCTCATCATCAACCACAAGTATTTTCTCGGCCAAAACATAATACTCCTTTCTGTTCTAAATTTTATATAGTATACCAAATTTACTGTTCCCATTTATTCATTTGTGATTATAAAATCATTAATTTTTTCCTAAGGATACAACGGTTATGCTGAGAATTCTCCTTCATCATGATTCTCATTTCAACAATATCCGTTATTCATTTTAATTTATGAGAACAGATCGAAGCCTCACCTTAATAGAATTCGTCAACAGGCCCAATAAGCAGTATGTCACTCCCGGCAGCCTGGCAACCACCTTATCCAACCGGTGCTGCACGCAGCACAGTTTATGCCTGTTACTGTACATTGTCCGACTTCTGCCTCTTATCCCATTAATTTCTGCAAAGTAACGATGTTCTCGTCAATCGTCTCGACCTTTTCGTGTTATGATAACACTCTTTTATCTCTCCCATAATTAACACCTTACTTTATACCCGCTCAATATATCCCGTATGGGTATATTACATATTTTTTATCCAGGTAATTTCAAACAAAATAAAAGGAGACTTGAAAGCCAAGTCTCCCGATTATAACTTACTTAGAAATCATCACTATATTACGAGTTGTATGATGGGTATATATTAATGAATACCCTCTTTTACCAGCATCCATTCCTGACAGCCATAATCCGTTATGCCCCATTGTCCGACCGATGCGCCGTCTTCCGTAGAATTACTGAATACTTCAAGATATTTACCACTATTTTTATTCACAATATGGCAATAGCCCTCTTCCGTCTCTTCTAATAACCAGATCTGGGAATCGCGTTCCGCATAACTGCTTTGAATTGCCTTTGCCCCATCAACAGTACTTTCACTTTCAATATCCAGATACAGTCCACTGTTCATATTCTTGATTCTATAACTGCCATTTCCGGCATCTTCAAAATTCCATTTCTGGCACCAATGATCAGTAATTCCCCATTGACCTGATTCTGCCCCCTCATTCGTCAAAGCACTTTTTATCTCAAGATACTTGCCGCTGTTTTTATTAATAATGGCGAAATCATCGAAAGTCTCACTGACTTGTATACAGTCCAGTTCTGCGAAGCCAACATCTTTACTAAATTTTATCGAATTAGTGCCAGCATTTAAATAGCAGGAAAAACCACTCCAAAGGTAACGGTCCCAATTGACTGTAACAGGGTAATTAACCGTTCCTATCTGTGTTCCGTTTACGGTAACCATGTGAGATGCCTCTGTCCCCTCACCATTAGAATACCTGACCAGAATATTATAATTCCCAGAGTTTTCGACCTTGATGTTCTGGAAATCAACCGAGCTGTCTGACTCATTAATATACTGCACTTCCAGTCCGTTAGATGCATCAACAGCATTACCAGCCTGAGCATTTGTAATCGCTGCTTTTTCTGCTTCGTAAATACTCCCTTTCAGCGGAAGGGTGCCAACCCTTACATCATTCAGGTTATAACTTATTCCATCAATAGTCTTGGCATTGCTAAAGTTTTCTACATTTGTAGCCTGATAGAGAGTGGAATTATCCGGGCTCACATCAAAGCTCTGGCTAAATCCTGAAAAATACCCGCCCGCCAGGTCATTATAATCATAGGTCACCGCCATTGGCAGCCGCTCCCATGAACCCCTGCCAAGATTGTAGTTCACATAAAAATTCTGTCCGCCACTGATACTATCGCTGCTGTCTGTCCCCCACTTCGCAGAGATCACAACCATACCGTTGGGACCGCCCGCATCAATCCATTTTACATAGGGAGAAGAACCGATTCCCCTGCCGTCCGCCAGAGCAACTCTGGTTCCAAGGCTTCCTGCATCCCATGTCACGCCGTCATCGGAAAACTTGCAGTAGACAACAGCATTATTCTTACTCAGACTCGGGCGGTTCACCATTTCATACGTTGCCATATACTTTCCGCTTGGCAGCTCTGTTACCGTTATCATACCCGGTCTATCGCTCGTATTATTTATTGCCGCAACATTTGTAAGTCCGCTCCAATTCACGCCGTCAGATGAGGTTTTAAGAGAAACTGCCTGCAGAACCCCATCGGATTTCTGTCTTTCATCAGAATAATAGCACACTAAATCTCCCGATTCGCTCATCCCCAAAAACGGCTCCCAAACAGTTGTGGTAGTAGAAGTAGTACTCGGATCATAAATACAAGCGCCCCCATTATCTACCTCACTTAGAAACGTCCATGTGTATCCGCCATCCATACTCTTATAAAGGACTATTCTGGACTGAGTATAAGGATCATCATCAAAAATATTACCTGCAAGTAAAATGGTACCGGCCGGCATATCCCCAACCTGAACCGGCAGTTCATAGAGACATGGCTGGGAAGTCCTTAACAGACCATATTCTTTGTCATATACATTACTGATAAGCTGCCAGTTATCTCCATTGTCCGTGCTTTTATAAATCGGATATACCTGTTTTGAAACACTTGTACCATCATCCATATCAACCGTAACATTTTTCAGCTGGTCATAGGTACATAGCAAAGTGCCATTCGCGCTACCACTATTTTTCAGACATATGATTCTTGAATAAGTAGCTCCTCCAGGATCAAACGTTGACTCATTGTCAGAAACATAAACAGCCACTCCATTTTCTGTTGTCTTTGCAGACACCGAAATGACGAAACAAAACACCATCATAAACACTGCCGCAAGAGCAGTCAGTCTACGGCACAAAGTATACCATCTTCCCATTTTTATATCCTCCTCGTATACTGGAATGTACATGTACAATGAATAATCAAATATACCCTTTGGTCGATTGACTCCTCCATTATTCATGTATAAGTAATCATGTCTTTGTACTGTATTTTACAAAGTCTAGGAAATCACAGAACTTTAAAAATTATTCTCAAAGTTAAACACTGGCCGCCCCTCTTTATCCCATTCAATCCTCATACGGTACACATGCCTGTTAGGATCGTATAACAGATCACCATCAATCTCATCATATTGTCTGGCATGATAGACCATAATGTCCCCTTTTCCATCCTCTGCTTTTGTAAATGAATTGTGCCCGGGTCCGAGAATCCCCTTTTTCCAATCCGTTTTAACAACGGGAACTCTTTCCTTTTTCCATGCACGCGGATTCAACAATTCTCCATCTTCCGGAATGCTCAGCATTCCCATACAATAGCATTCACCTGTAGCACTTGCTGAATATGTCAGGTATAACATATCATCATGCCGCAGTAATGCCGGACCTTCATTTACCCAAAAATCAACCCTCTCCCAGTCGTAATCCGGAGATGTCAAAAGCACATGGGGGGTAGAAAGCTTTGACGGACTTTCCATTTCTGCTATATAAAGATTCGATATTTTCTTTCCTTCACTGACTTTTTCTGCCCACACACAATACCATATCCCTCTGTTCTGAAATACAGTCATATCAAGAGAGAAATCTTTGAATGAAAAATCATCCGCTGCCTGCATCTGCCCCAATTCCATCCAGGAATCCTTCAATGGATCATCTCCTGTACACGCTAAAACATAAGGGCGTATTGCCCATATATCATCCTTATTCCCCGCCGCAAAATAAATAAACCATTTATCTTCAATACAGTGAATTTCCGGGGCCCATATATGGATACTCATAATTCCCTTTCTATGCTTCTCCCATATAGTAACTTCGTCTGCATCTGCCAGACCGTCAAGCGTTCTGCTGCCGCGAAGCACGATCCGGTCATATTCCGAAACAGAATAAAGGCAAATCTATTCCGCATATAATAAGCTGCTGCGTGCTGATATATGGTAAATCGCCGATTCTTTATTTTCTGCCCGCTGTGAGGTTGTATACAAAATATATTTTCACTGCCAGACTACAGAGTTTCTCTATCTAATATCTTATAATTCAGATAAATGGCTTTCGGTGAATACTCTTCTGAATCGATCTGAGCAAGCAATTCCGAAACCGCAGTTGCCGCCACACCCTCAAGATTTGTAGATACTGTTGTTAATTTGGGAGAAATAAATTCCAGAATATTAATGTTATCAAATCCCATTAACCCATAATCTTTTGGTATAGACATCCCATTCTGCTGTCCCCAGCGCATCACATTCAATGCATAGCTGTCGCCGGAACATAAAAAGGCTGTCCTTTTTTCTCTTCCTTCTTTAATCACGCACTTCACATCAGGAAGATAATCAGTTTTGCCAATCACCGCTGATTCAAGTTCAGGATATTTAGCAACTGACGCCCTAAACCCTAAAAGTCTCTGTTCATGGACATATATATTTTCTTTCTCTTTCACAGCCAGCGGAGGACAGATAAAGACAACTCTTTCATATCCTTTGGACACGATCAGATCGACTGATTCCATAGCCGCTGTCATCTCATTTACCTGTACTGTGGTTATTGCATCTGACACTTGATTCCCTATGCAGACAATCGGGATATGCAGTGAAAGCAAAAATTCTTCAAACTCTTTTCCTTTATTAATCGGACTGATCAGTATCCCTTCCATCTGACGGTCCGCAAGTCCTTGTATCAGCTTCTTTTCCCAATCCAGACTCTCATCACAGACCACAATATTAGTGAAATACCCTCTCTTGTCTGCTTCCTTATTTATAATATTTAAAGACTGGACAAAATACATATTTTCTATATTAATCGTTACCACGCCCAGGGACATTGTTCTGCCATGATTCAAACTTCTGGCCAGCAGATTCGGACGATAATTATATTCTTTGGCAACTGCCAGAATCCTTTCCCGTGTCTCCTTCCCAACGCTTCCCCTGTCGTTTAACGCCCTTAATACAGTTGTTCTTGATACACCACATTTTTCAGCAATTTGATTTACAGTGATTGCCATCTCCCATTCCCTCCGTTCATCCATAAAACCCGAGCCAGCCATGCCTGGACATATGATACTCTGCTTAAAATCAGCTTAAGTATAACACCAATCCACAGCCGCCGCAACGAAGAGATTGTCTGAGTTCAAAGTGCATTATACGAATGTTACTCAGAATCTGCGGGAACGTACAGTAACTTAGACATCTATGCGAATCATATTAAACGACAGTGGTTCGATTTCTGCAATACAACTGCCAGACTCAATCACTGCACTTTCTCTTGAACGCGGTATGACAGCCTTATGATCATATTGATTCGTCATCTTTTTGTCTTTTGCCGTCATACTTACAAAGCATTTCACCCCCTTAAGCTCGAAATTCTGGAGTATAACTTCTACTTTCATTGAATGTTCTTCACTCTTATTCACTATAAAAACAGCAATTTCATTTTCAGCATCATTCCAGACAACGACTTCATCAAGGTATGGGACATGTTTAAAACCATCACATTCATAGGCTGGTCCCAACGCATTGCTCCTCAAAACTATGCCATTTGCATAATTTGCAAAATAATAGAATGGATAATAGATGGTCTGGAGCCATAGCCCGCCGTTTTTCTCCGTCATAATGCATGCACTGACATTAGTAAGAAGTGACTGGCAGGCAATCTTTATAACATCGGCATTTCTTAACATTACCATCTGCATTCCCGCAAAAAGAAGGGCATCCTCCAGTGTATATATTTGTTCACTAATTGCAGGCGCTATATTCCAGGGTTCTTTTGACACTTCCACATTCACAGAATCACTTGGGACTGCCCACACCCCCCATTCATCCATACTAAATTTAATATCTTTTCCAGAGCGTTTTTTCTTCTTAACTACCTGGGCAGCGGAGCGTACCGTTTTTATATATTCCTCCATATCGAGAGTCTGGGCTAAAAACGCCTTTGTACCTTTTTCCTGTCCCCCATAGTACTGGTGCAGGGCCAGATAATCAATCACATCGTATGTCTGTTCCAGGACCTCCATATCCCACATTGGATATGTCTCCATATTTGACAGGGAACTGCCGCATGCAATCAACTCTATCGACGGGTCTACCAGCTTCATAGTCTTTCCGGCTTCTGCAGCGAGGCACCCATATTCATATGCACTCTTATGCCCTATCTGCCACACGCCGTCCATTTCATTTCCAAGGCACCACATCTTCACTCCATAAGGCTTTTGTACACCGTGGTTTTTTCGCAATTCACTGTACTCCGTCCCCCCGGGGAAGTTGCAGTACTCAATGTATTGGACTGCCTCTTCTATTCCCCTGGTTCCCAGATTTACCGTAAAGATTGGCTCAACACCTGCTTTTCGCGCCCAATGGATAAACTCATTTGTCCCAAACTCATTCGTTTCTATCGCCTTCCACGCAAGTTCAAGCTTCCTTGGCCTGCTCTCCCTCGGGCCAACACCATCTTCCCAACGGTAAGCAGAGACAAAGTTCCCTCCCGGGTAGCGAACAGATGTCACTCCCATTTCTCTTACCTTCTCCAGCACGTCGCCGCGAAATCCTTCGTCATCAGAACTTAAATTTTCCGGTTCGTACACCCCTGTATAAATAACTCTTCCCATATGTTCCAGAAATGAACCATAAAGCCTAGGGTCAATGTTCCCTATTTTAAAATTTTTATCGCAAACAATTTTAGCCTCTAACATACAAATCTCCTTAACCCTTTAATCCGGCGCTTGCCATACCTTCCACAAAATACTTCTGTCCGGCCATATACAGGATAAACATAGGGAGCAGTGAGATCAGTGCTCCTGCAAATGCCGCCCCATACTCAATTGTATTCTGTCCTATGAATAATGCCAGACCATTTGCCAGTGTCCGCATTTGTGTCTTGCTCGTCACAATCATCGGCCACAGCAAATCATTCCATGATCCATTGATACTTAATATAATCAGCGTAATCGCTGCTGGTTTCACCTGCGGCATCATGATCCGCCAGAAAATTCCCATTTCTGAAAGTCCATCAATCCTGGCAGCCTCGGCCAGCTCTTTCGGTATTCCTGAGAAAGCCGCCCGCATCATAAAGATAGAACCGGCAACCGCAACTCTTGGTATAATCAGCCCCCAGTATGAATCATACATTCCCAACTTAAATACAACGAGGAATAATGGAACCATAATAACCTGAAAGGGGACCATCATTGTAGCTAAAGTCATTAAGAACAGTCCTGTCTTTCCTTTGAAGTCATAAAAAGCGTATGCATAACCGGCCATACTATTCACAATGACAGCCAGCAATGTCGTGCCGCCTGCATAGATCACAGAGTTAAGCATATAGCGCAGTATATTAATACGATCCTGTACATCAACAAAATTTTCTACAGTAAGTGACTGTGGTACAAATGTAGGAGGCCAGGATATTATTTCTTTTTCCGGCTTAAATGCACTTAACGTCATCCAGATAATCGGCACCAGAACCAGCAGAGCCAGAATGACTAAAACGATAAATATGGGAATACTGATCGTTACATCTTTGATCTTGATTGCCTTTTTCTTTTTCATATTAATCCTCCTGATTCATTTTGTGGTACATCAGCACAGTTACAACCATAATTATCGCAAATAAAATCACGGACATGGCAGAAGCGTATCCCATACTTGAACGCGATGAGAATGCTCTGGAATAAATATAAGTGACCGTAGATTCGGTTGTATAGTTAGGCCCGCCATTTGTCGTAATATATATAATATCAAATATCTGCAGTGCCCCTGCAAACCGTGTCATTAAAATGTACCAGAAGGTTGGCCTGATGGATGGCGCTGTAATATGCCAGAACTGCCTTATCTTCCCTGCCCCGTCCATCTCTGCCGCTTCATATAAGGAAGCTGATACCTGCTGGATTGCCGTCACATAAATAATTGCAGAAATCCCGAAGCTTCTCCATATAGATATGAACGAAACTACAAATATAGTAAGGCCCGGTGTATTAAGAAAATTAATCTTCCCAAGCCCCATAGATTGTAATGCTGCTGTAACAAAGCCAATATTGGAGTGCAGAATCATCTTCCACATAATACCAATAGCCGTCGCAGAACATATCACAGGCAGAAAATAAACCGCTCTGAAAATCTTGTTCTTGATATTATTCTTAGCAATCAGCGCCGCAACTACCAGTGCTCCCAGAACCTGCAGTGGTACCTCCAGGCCAGTGAAAATAGCCGTCACTTTTAAGCTGTTTATAAACCGACTGTCCTGAAATGCCTCAGCAAAATTTTCAAGGCCGATAAAGCGCGCCGAATCCATTGTAATAGATACATCGAATAAGCTTAATCCGAATGCAATAATAAGAGGCACTACACTAAACAGAATCAACAAAATGACCGATGGGGCCAAAAAGAGATAAGCACTTCTGGAAGGCTTATTCCAGTATTTTATCATTTTCTTCATTATCACTTCTCCTACCTGCCTCAAGTTCCCAGTGAAAGGCGGCTGGTTCAGCCGCCTATTTGCTGCCATCCGCAGACAACAACACCATTAAATCAATTATTTACTATATTCCTCAACTATTTTATCTGCTGTATTCTGAGCTTTTTCAAGTGCATCCTCCACCGATGCATTACCAAATGCTACCGAGTTAATCATTTCCGGAATAACATCGTTTAAAATATCATTAATACCCGGGAAACTTGAATCAACAATAAAATCCGTTGGCGCATCCGGATTTGCAGAAGACATCACACTAAGCTTTTCACTTTGTTTGTATTCCTCTTTTTCCTGAACGGAATATGTATAGGCTGGGAAACCATTTGACACAGACCACTCTAAAGCTGGGCTGGAGCCTTCTGTATTTTCTGAATTCCACCACTCAATGAACTTATATGCAGCTTCTTTTTCCTCATCACTTGCCGTTGTTGTAACAGAGAAACCAAGAACCTCTACTGAATTCATGTCTCCTGCATCTCCCTGAGGTATCAGGCCAATTCCATAATTAACACCTGCCGTATCAAGCCCCGCTGTTACCCACGGCCCGCCGACTGTCATACCAATCTGCCCTGCACTTACCATAGAATCTGTATCAGCTTCCAGCGGGTTATCTCCGTTGTCGATTAGTGTCTTGTACATCGTAAGAAAATCAGTGTATCCAGTGTTTCCTGCGAAATCTGCCTTCCAGCTGCCATTATCATCTTTTACTGCCAAACCGCCTAAGCGCTGCATCATATGTGCAATCTGATATGGATAATCATAAGAAATACCAGAGCCATAAATATTCTTGCCCTCATCCGTAATCTTTTCAGCATATGACTGCCACTCTTCCCATGTTGAAGGAGGTGTCTCCGGATTAAGTCCCGCCGCTTGGAATAAATCCTTGTTCCAATACATGTAATAACCTACAACCTGAAATGGAACAAAGTACAACTTATCCCCCTCAGAGCAATAGTCGAGATATGATTGTATGAAATCATCCTTATTTAGATTAGTCTTATCAAACACATCGCCGATATCCTGCATATAGTCCCCGTATGTAAACCTATATGCACTTGAACTTAAAATCATGGTAGGGCCTGTTCCTGCCGCAAAGGCAGTGGATAGCTGGCTGTCAAAATCTGAAGATATATCCATCTCAACAGTGATTCCATCTTTGTTCTCTTCATTATACCGGTTTACTAATTCAACCAGCATATCGCCATCTGAGCCTGTAAAACTATTCCAGAATGATATTGTCGTACCTTTGGTGCTTTTCTTTACATCCCCATCATCTGTTTTTGACCCCTCCTTGGAATCGCTTCCACAAGCTACCGTTGAGAAAATCATCATTGCTGAAACTCCAAGCGCAGCTAATCTCTTCCACTTGTTCACTTTTTTCATAATTATTTCTCCTTTTCTTCAACTTTTTAGCAAACATACTTTACCGGTTTGTCGTATGTCGGCTTTTTGCAGCGATTGTACACGTGTAACCCGCTTTTATAAATTAAGAATATTATTTTTGTGCATAAATGTCAATAAAAAATTATAATACCGGCATTTTGCATCATTTTTTCACATAACTTTTGTTAAATATTGCATGTTAATTTAGCAATTATCAGATTTATTTTTATATTTTTTTATATTAACAAAACGTTCACGAGTACATTTCATACTCCCACACCATATTTCCTGAGGTATATAAAAAAAGAGTTCCCGGCAAGCCTACACACTCACCAGGAACTCTCCGCAAACTGTTCTATTCAAATATTACCGCCACACGGATACTCAACTCCGACACTGCATTCGAGACCCGCATTGTTCCAATCCCTGACACCCTTTGATTTCCATACGTGAACTGGCCACTCCATAAGCTTTACTATAGGGTTATTTTATCTCATTTACCGGCGGAAGGCATATATGATCCTTACAAACATAATATGTTGTTTTTCCGTTCAGCAATTTAAACTCCGGCGTTTCTTCCTTTAAGATCTTTATATCTGCATACAGCGGAACGCGGCTGATGATTTCTTCTTCTGTGTCCGTTTTCGACAATATAGCCGTAATCTTTTGAGGCGGATAGTCATATAGCAGAAGCGCAGTCAGAAACATACAGTATCCCGCCGGATAGCCCTCCGCTAGATGGGACATATATGCAAGCTGCTGCTCTGCTGCACTTTTATAAGCTTTATTATCTGTAATCTGAAAAAGCCGTACAAGACAATAAGCCATCACGGAATTTCCACTGGGTATTGCACCATCATAGGTTTCTTTCGGCCTCGTAATCAATCTGTCATTCCGGTCTCCGTACAGAAAAAAACCTTCTCCATTCGGATCCTCAAACTGCCGCCGTGCTTCATTACAGATCTCTTCTGCACGCCTTAGGTACTTTTCATCAGAGACCGCCTCGTAAAGACTGAGCAATGCCGCTGTATAATATGCATATTCATCAAGAAATCCGTTTACAGCTCCAGCTCCATTGCGGCAGCTGACAAAAAGTATATTTCCGTCTGCCAAGTTTTTCTCAATGAAACAATGCGCTTGCACGGCCGATTGAAGATATCGTTCCTTTCCGGTGACCCGGTATAGTACCACCATAGCAGAAAGCATCAGAGAATTCCATGTGGTAAGGACTTTATCATCCAGATGGAGTTTTGTTCTTAACTGCCGATTCTCATATAAAAGCTTTTTTTCTTTATGGAATTTATCAGAAATAGGATTTCCATTCAACAGGTTTGGTATATTTTTCCCCTCGAAGTTTCCCTTTTCAGAGATTCCGAAATAACTGCAGAATTCCTCCCCTTTTTCTCTACCAAGTATATTACAAATTTCTTCATAATCCCAGATATAATATAATCCTTCCCTGCCCTCACTATCCGCATCCTGGGCAGAGTAAAATTCACCGTCAGGTCCTGTCATTTCCCGCAAAATATACTCCGCAGTTTTTTCTGCTGTATCCAGAAACATGTTTTCTTTAGATATTTTAAATGCGGCTGCGTATGCGATCATGAGCAGTGCATTATCATATAACATTTTTTCAAAATGAGGAACGAGATAAAAACGGTCTGTGGAATATCTGGAAAATCCATATCCAATATGATCAAAAATCCCCCCTCTTCGCATTTGCTCCAAAGTTTTCTCTACCTGATACCATTTATCATCAAGCCCAATCCCGGAATACAGCATAAGAAATATTAGATTATGGGGAGTTGGAAATTTAGGTGCTGAACCGAACCCACCGTAGTTTTTATCAAAGGATCTTGTAAATAATTCTGCTGCCTGCCCGGGGAGTCCGCTGTCTATTGCTTTTCCAGCCCGCTTTTGCAATTTATCTTCTGAATTGCCCGCATTTGTATCTATTTGACTTAAAATCTGTTCTGCTGACTGCAGCAAACCGGCTCTCTTTTGTTTCCAAAGTTTATTGATCTCCAGTAACAGTTCCCGAAATCCCATCATACCAGAACGGTTCACAGGCGGAAAATACGTTCCTGCGTAGAAGGGCATCTGCTTTGCTGTCATAAAAATACTCATAGGCCATCCTCCACTCCCTGTCAGTGTCTGGCAGACAGCCATATACACACTATCTATATCGGGACGCTCTTCCCTGTCTACCTTAATGGAAATAAAATTTTGGTTTAGAATGGCGGCAATTTCCTCATTTTCAAAACTCTCATGTGCCATCACATGACACCAGTGACAGGTGCTGTAGCCAATACTTAAAAAAACGGGTTTATCTTCCTGCCTTGCTCTTTCAAATGCCTCATTACACCATGGATACCAGTCGACAGGATTTTCCGAATGTTGTATAAGATATGGACTGCTTTGACCTCTTAGATGGTTACTACTCATAACGGTCCTCCTTTTAGATGTTCCTTAAAAGCATTTCCACTATGCGTGCAAACAATACCTTACGATCCAATCCCTTTTGGCATCAATGACTGCCTGTACACATTGTCCGGTTCCTAATTGGAAACTGCCGCTTGAATATAGACCCTAGTTATACTTTTGTTGAGCTTTGATTTCATCATAAATATCAATACTATCCTGGAATCTAGCATCCTCAGTAGACCCCATCACTACACAGATGTATGTTTCTCCGTTAATAACTGCCGCAGATACTAGGCAAGCACCGGCCAGACTGCTGTTACCCGTCTTTAGACCGATCACCTCAGGGCGATACCATTGGCTGCTTGGATTGAGAAGTTCATTTGTATTATTGTAAGTAACCACTCTCCCATTCGCCCATCTTTCGGATGATGTATAGCTTGCCACAATTTCCGAAATGATGGGATTATCCAAACATGCTTTTGCAATAAGGGCAAGATCATAGGCCGTAGTATACTGACCATCGGCGTCATATCCATCTGGCACTACAAAATTTGAATTCTCAGCCCCAAGCATCTGGGACTTTTCATTCACCTTATCCATGAACACATGAATGGATTGCTTATTCGTCAGGCTGTTATCTCCTGCAATTTTCTTTCCGGTATTCACAGCAAGCGTATACGCCGCGTCATTGCCGGAAGGAAGCATAAGGGCAATTAAGAGCTGTCTGACTGTCAGGGTATCGCCCTTAGTCAGCCACGCTCTTGATGAATCCCCGTGAATCATTCTAATTTCTGCACCTACAGTCAGTTCATCATTCGGTGAAAAGTAGTCAAGCACTGTCAATGCCGTAATCATCTTAGCAGTACTGGCGGGTGCAATTCTATGGGTACCGTTTTTCTGATATAGTACAGTGTTTGTAGCTGCACCCATTACAATGGCATTTTGGGCTGAAATATCCACTGAAATAGAGTTATCTGCGTCGAGAATTGATGAAACCGTCCCGCTCTCTCCGCCGTCCATTTGTGAAAACTCTCCATTGTTTATCATACTTTCTTTACCAGTGAATGGAGACCCTTTGCTGACACCTAATAGATTTCCTCCTCCAAAGACTGCAACTGTTATGATTATACAAAGTACTATACATACAGCGCTGTTATAAATACTTTTTCTCTTTTTTGCCTTCCATCTGTTTCCTTTATCGCAATTTACACTAATGTTTTGATGTACCATCGTTATCCTTAACTCCTTTCTGAAAGTAAAAAATCACTCTTCTTGATATATAGAATATCAGAATAGAGTGATTTATGTTTTCGCTTTCCTTTATGGATAACATATGATTTTGTACGAAATTTCTTACGATTTTCCTACGAGCACCAATGATACCTCAAAAACAGGTATGACCACCGTACTTTGGGCGGTAATTTGCCGTAATGAAGTTACTCAGTCCGGCTCCGCCTGCAGCTGCTTCGCTTAATACAACCAGGCCATAAAACTGCTCAAATATTCTCTCTAATCGTTACTGAGGAATCGTACCTCCTTCGTTCATGACCTTGATTAGCGCATGATCATCTATTTTTTCTACAGCTACCTTAAAGCTTGTATCTGTACTACAAGTAGCTCATCGTTCGTGTACCAAAATACTGTCACATTATCAGACCATCTATACGTTCTTTATCATGTGCCGCAGCGTGAAGTAGCACATCCAAATCGTTTCCCTTGCTCAGACCGGCATAACCAGAATACCAGGCATTTCCGGCAGCCTGTGGATATCAATTTCCATGCCCCGCTTTTCACAATATCCATTTATTATAAGTACAGTCCGATGTCGCCTGGGTAATAAAAGACGCAGATTCGTAAGGCGACCTTTGAAGTGATCATACCAGAGGAACATTGTAACCGTTGTATGGTGGAGTATCTTCCAGGGATGGAAAAACAACTTAACTGTAAAAAACCAATGCTAAGCTTCCCGATTATGTATTATTGTTTTTATATCGTTGGTGTCACAGTAATTATATTTTTACAAAATTTCTTTCATAATAGATATTTTGTTTATAACACAGATACAATTATTAGAAAAATACTTATATGACATTTTGACCCCAGCATCTTATAAATAGCATACAGATTTTTCCAGTCTTTTCATGCAGTTTTTTAGCTTTTTATTTCATGTTTGAATAATAATAATACATTGATGTAAGTATATAAGTATGGACACCAAAAGTTTATCAGGCTTATAATCTATATCATACTAAAACGTAGGCGATATTTCTGCTAAATAGTTCAAATATTGCCAGTGTTATAGTAAAATTAAATTTTAGAACCTTTAGGAAACACGGTATGGCTTAATGCTCTACACTATCAGAGAAAGGCAGCCTATATAATCTAAGGAGGATTCATATGACATGGGCGTTCAAGCAGAGTTAATGATTCAAGCAGCAGAACAATTAAAATCAGAGATTATTGCCTATCGAAGGGCATTGCACCAACAGCCAGAGGTTGGCGCCTATCTGCCGAATACGAAAGAATTTGTGAAAAAGGCCCTGTCTGAAATGGGGTATGCGCCGATTGAAATTTGCGAAAGCGGAATTGTCGCCACGATTACCGGAAAGAATACCGGAAGTTGTATTTTGTTGCGTGCCGATATGGATGCCCTGGCAATAAAAGAACAGACAGATTTACCATTTCGCTCAGAAAACGGCAAGATGCATGCATGCGGCCACGATATGCACACCTCAATGTTGCTCGGAGCTGCCAGACTGCTCAAAACATATCAATCCGAACTCAAGGGAACTGTTAAATTGGTGTTCCAACCGGATGAGGAAGGCTTTACCGGCGCAAAGGCCATGCTTGACGCAGGCATTTTAAAATCCCCTGCCCCGCAGGCAGGATTAGCGCTTCATGTTCACTCCGGCACACGCTCCGGCCTTGTACTGTGTGGCAAGGGTACAATTATGGCAGGCTGCACACTGTTCCGGATTTCTGTGCAGGGTACGGGCTGCCACGGCGCGATGCCGGAGACGGGAGTTGACCCCATCAATATTGCCGCCCATATCTATCTTGCGCTCCAAGAGATTACAGCCAGAGAGATCACTGCAAAGAGCCCGGCGGTCGTCACCGTAGGGAAATTTTGTGGCGGACACGCACCTAATATCATCCCTCAGGAGGTGGTGATTGAGGGCACAATCCGCACTTTTAACCGCGACCTCTCCGCCCAGATTCTACGCAGGCTAGATGAAATCTCCCGGGCAACTGCCCAGGCTTTCCGTGGTAGCGCCATAGTGGAAGAACTGGCATCGGCCCCACCGCTGCACAATGACTGCAAACTCGTCGACCAGATGACCGACTATGTGAAAGAACTGTTCGGAGAGCAGTCCGTCTATCTGATGGAGGAAGGCGGCATGGGCTCAGAGGATTTCGCTTCCTATACCTATGAACTGCCTTGTGCCTACCTAATGCTTGGTGCGGGAACACCGGACGAAACCCCTCTTTATGGCAAGCCAATGCACAATGAGGAAGTAATATTCAATGAAGATATTCTGACAAAGGGCACCGCCATTCATGCATATTGCGCGTTAAGGTGGCTATGTGGCGAGTAATTGAATAACATGATAAAGGGCTGACGTGAAGGTTAAGAAGGGCAAGGGTTCCTGCCTCGCATCTGCAGCAATCTGCGTCTCATTGATCACTTCCGATAACATGTAATCGTGTCTCCCACTTGGATTTCATATTTTGAAGTGAAACGATCAGGCTAGATTGTTGCCGATAAAAATCTATCCTGCCACAAATATCTCTCAAGGGGAGAAACCACATACTGAAAGAAACCTTCCATTTTGTAATCCGTCTTGTAGCTCATTTTGAGTATGTATACAACCGCATGCAGAACACTGTTGTGCTACTGGTATACTCCGCCCCTCATAATACGTTTGCTGATTACGCACTCAGCACAGTCCATCATTTCCTTGCCCTGTTTTGTATTGTACTCAATCAAGTAAACGACCTTGTGCAGATATAGGAATTATAGGCAATCTATCATATCTCCACTTATATTATTTACCCTTTTTCCGTTTCTTCCTCCACAGGACGCCATGCCTCACCAAAGTTTACATCCTTAAATAACGAGGCAAGACCTGTGATCTGCTTGAGACGCAATACCTCATCCCTATCCATTCCCAAATGTTTTGAGATCCATGCATCTGAACGTCCAAGCTCATGTAGTTCTTTTACAATGTTACTCATCAGATCCACATCGTGAGACCCCCGTGCCCTGTTGTGACGCACGGTACTGGCTATACGTTTGTCAAGTGGTTTCTTGATAATAGAGACCGGTAACAATCCTTGTTCTCTTTCATAGATATCCGGATGGTCCATCATTACTTGGTACCGATGGAAACCATCAACAATTAAATAAACATCCTGTGATTTTGAATAGTAACAAACCACCGGCATCGTATATCCATCTTCCTTAATACTTTCGTATAACAGCTTCATTTCAGGTGGTGGTACTTTATTCGGGTTATAGTCATTGGGCCGTACCTTTTCTATAGGAACAGCGATTACATCATAAACTGGGCTTCTATACTTCATAATTCAATTCCTCTATGCTTTTGTATTTACAACGTATGGCATCCAACCGTTTCTGTTGCTGTCGTGTCATCCCGAACCCCATGAAACGGCAGATATGATCATTTTTCAAAATACAATAACACATCCGTTTCCAACTGGGGATATCCCTTGTGGATTTGATATCGTCCGTATCGTCTGGTATTTTCCCTTCAAATATAATCCGTGATTTTTTATTCAATGTATAATTTGAAACGCCATTTCGTCTTATGTGATATCCATGTTCAAGCAGGTCCTGAATCACGACTTCATCCAAACCTCCTCCGGTCTCATGCCAGAACTGGATAGATGTATTAAATTTTTTTATGTAGTTATTTCGCAGTCTTTTTGGTAATGTATCCAAAAGAAATATTGTGTAAGTTTTCCACGTATGCCCCTCCGGCAAGAAAATATTCCGGTAACCCATTGCTTTCGTCTTTCCATAAATTGCAGCAAAATTCGCCCCCTGTACACGACCAACAAGCTTACTCCAAATCTCCGGGTCTATGACACGGTATAGATTCAGAGCGTCCTTAGCATAGTCATTGAACGGAGAAGCCACACGCATTTGTGACGGTTTGAGACCTGCCATATAATAAAGATCATATAGATGGTTATAATCATAATTAAATAAATAATTGGCATGCCACACATCATTGATTGTCCAATCATATAAAGGTGAGGCACACCAGACATCTTTAAATTGTTTGCTGATCCAGCAGGTATCTTTGTACCCATATTTTTTATTCAAAAATCCACTATACCGCTGTAAGGACTCATCAGCCCGCATCCCCAGCAGGCAAACAGTTTTCCCGCCATTATGGACCTTTCTGTACCATCGTCCAAACTGTTTTGCCAAATCCTCCTGATGCATTCGGTAGCGATAGGTTGTTATCCTGTTATTTTCCAGATTAATAACGTATTCTTTTTTGGGCATCTCCCGTACCCAGATATCCTTTTTTGTATCATCCCAAGGATACCAATACATCTCATAACTGCTTAGCGCTGTTCTGGTTGCCATAGGCAGACACACCCAGAAAGGCTCCACTTGGTCTTTTATCCGTTCAAAGGTGCGATCTACATACTCTGTCGTCATAGAATACTGCGCCTCAAAATCCTGATGAAATACACCAAGGGTTCTTTCAGGATAATGCTGATCTCGATAGTCCAGGGCCAGATTGAGCAGCAAACCGCTATCCTTGCCTCCAGAAAAGGAAATATAGATATTATCAAATTCTTCAAAAAGAAAATGCATTCGATCTAAAAACGCATCGTAAACATTCAGATGTAAATACTCTTTTTTCAAAAAAGCACCTCTCTTTTGTTCATTCCGACTAAATGCCTTTCTCCAACCCCAAAAGGGACTGATTAGTGTGACAGTGATGGGGTAAATACGCTGATAAACAGCATGGCAATCCAAAAGCCCTGATCGCTATTGCCACCTATCTGGGGAATAGAAACAGATCACACTCTTCCCATTATCACCAAATGGTTACAGTTTAGGTAGTAGGTGCCGCCTGTAGTTCTCCATCCGCATTTAGCATGACACCACTGCAGAAGTTCTGAAAGAGGAACAAATCCTTCCACCATTCTGCTCATCTATGCAAATAGGATGTCTTAAAATTTTGGCCCTTTGAGCCGTACCTCCAATTACATGTTTACTGGCAGTTCATTTTCATTTTATCATTTTGCCCTATAATACTCAAGAAAAAAATGCAGTGGCAGCCCATAGATTATTATCCTTTATTCAAGTTTCATTGCCACGGTTCATGATTTAGTAGTATAATGGATAAAATATGCATTTGTGCATTTTAAGAAAGGTACTATATTATGAAACCACCGAAAACTCGATTTTCTTATGTATATGAGGATCTAAAAAGACGCATTGTCTCCGGACAGTTACAGCCTGGCAGCAAACTCCCCTCCTCCAGAAATTTATGTAAAGAATATAATGTTGGGATTGCAACCATTAAACGGGTACTGGATACCTTGAAGTCTGAAAGATTGATTGATATTCAGATGCGTCAGACTCCTGTAGTCCTTTCGCAAAACTTGAAAAGTCCTGATGGCTTTACTATTTTTGAGCAGCGGGATTCAATCCTGCAGGTATATGAAACTTATGGACGGCTATTGCCTTATTTGCTTGTATCCGCTGCACATTCCCGTCCAATGGATACTATGCCTCATTATCGGCAGGCTCAAAAAGCAGCTCAGCAGGGAATTACTCCCGAGAGCTGGAAAGCTTTGATTGCTTTGACACGAGACATTTTGAGTGCCAGCCATAACCCTCTGTTATGCGATCTACACACAGCCTTTGAGCTTCAGGGAAATTTTTCCTATTTTTTAGAGATATGTGCCCTCTCCCTTGACATAATGCCCCAAAAGCCTTCCTTTGAACCCAAAGCTATCATGGAGGTACTGTCAGAAAGTAATCCGGTTGAACAGTATTATCATTTACAAGCACTCTATCAAGACATGTATGACATTATCTTAGAAACTTTCACCCAATTTCAGACAGTATTCCTCAGTTTTCCCCACAAGTGCCGGCTACATTTGAATGGAATCCACTGAGGGGGAAAGATTACTATTATACCCGCATTGTCCATGACTTGACCAAAAAAATAGGAACAGGCATCTATGCTGCGGGATCTTATTTACCCTATGAAGCCCAACTGGCGAAGCAGTATGGTGTATCTGCCTATACGATTAGAAAGGCATTAGACTTGATGGAACGCAGAGGTTACACAAAGACACAAAACGGCAAGGGTACTATAGTTCTGACTCCCGATCAACTTAACACAGAACAAGCCCTACAAGATTTAACTACGAAACAGGATGCCCTTGTATATCTTCATGCACTGCAGCTCATGGTACTGTTAGCACACCCGGTGGCCGCCTGTACTGCACCGCAATTTAGTGAGGATGATTTAGAACAATTGGCTGCGCATCTAAATAAACCCGGGATTGCCCTCACTAATTTATTTCAAATGATTTTAGAGCGGCTGTCATTAAAACCATTACAAGTAATATGGACTGAAACCAGCCGTATTACAGAATGGGGATTTTATTTTGCATTTTACTCCCAAGGAGTCGGAGTGATTGAGCAGCTCAATGATATCACCCGGAGAGCATATCGCAGTCTGCGCACTGGTGATAACACAGAATTTGCCGAAAGCTTAGCCGACTCTTACCGTCTGATTTTAACTTCAGTTCAAACGTATATGGTAGAGAAATACAATTTTATCGAGGCCTTATCTGTTCAGGTTCCAATTAGTTTTTAACCATTCATCAACTGCCATAATACAGACAATGATTTAACTGTCAATATAAAAAACAAAAGCGCAGCCCTTAAGTGTCTATATAACGCTCCAGCATGAATTCCTCTTCAACCTGATATGATGCACATCCGTACAGCACTGGCAGACATACCACCAGTAGAGGTCAGAAATTGTGTTATACGGTTCCAGATAAAAATCACCATCGTTACTACGCCACCGAAAATCCGTGGCGTAGTTTCTAAAATATTTAACTATTAGGAGAGAATCCCGATTACCTACAACATTGATTCATATGTCAAAGTTATGGCATATCCAAATTATCATTTTTTCTTTCGGAGTTTTAAATCGATATTTTTCGTTGCCGCTACATCCTTAAGCAATCTGGCTATATAAGCACTCTTTTCTTTGAGCGTCAGCATTTCTATATCAGAATTATGCTCGATTTCCCAGAGCACCGCTTGAAGCTCTTGCAATTCCAAAAGATTTACCGCAATACAAAAAAGTGTCTTTTTACGTCCATCATTATAGTTGGACAGAAAAATATCCAGTATTTTCACCTTTTCTATCTGCTCCGCATTATAGGCTTCCACCCCAGAATGCCGGGCCTTCTCCAAATCAGCCTTTCGTCGGCGGTGTGTTATAAAGGAATCAAAATCGTCAATATGATCGTATTTTTCGCAAGGGTGTTCACTGCATTGGAAACAGTATTGAACACTGCCGTGCTCCATGCTGCATCTTGCGATTTTGCACGATTGATTTCCCTCACCGCCACCGCAGCCAGGGCAGTTTTTATTCAAAAACATGGGACAAAGCCCACAATTCAAACCGCAGAGGGAAAATAATTGATTTTGCCGGTTAAATCCTTTCATGGAACCTACTTAATCAACCTACCTGTAAACGATCAAGATAGGTTCTGATAATACTCGATCCAACAATTATAAAACTTAAAACTCATATCTCGTCCCATGCGAGAGCAACAAGCCATCTGTTAATTCCACACGCAGAATGATAGTGTTCTCATCGTCAAAATCAGTATGGCCGTTATCAATCCATTCAGCAAAGACCTTTTTCAGCTTTTCAGCAATCACACAATTCTCTTTTTTCCCGAAATAACCCAGACTGATGCTGTTCCCGTGCGCTGTAAACCACTCGCCGGCGATTGCAACAACAGGGTTTTCTTTTATATGTTTCATTATATTTGAGAGTGCATGGGTAATGACATAAAATGCCCCATTTTCGTAATAAGCATTTACATATCGCACATAAGGCGCCGCATTTCTGTTGTTGCTAATGATATAATCTTGTCTTTTCCGAAACGCTCAATCATGAACTTTTCTGCTTCTTGACTAAATTCTTTCATTAAATTATTCTCCTTTTAAAATACACTTTTCAACTCTGATCAAATTCCAGATAAACTGGAAGCTATTTTGTTATCAAAAATGTTTCAGTACCATTGCTGAGTAATTATCATATTGCTGAAACCCATATCGTTCATAAAACGCAATCATCTTAGGATCAGACGGCATAATTTTGACATAAAGGAAGTTTTCAAAGCAACTCATAATCCTTTTCATCAATTCATCGCCAATATGATGCCCCTGATATGCAGGGTCTACCAGAAGATAATGTAGAAATGCAACTGTTTCGCGGTCATCAAGTGCCCGTACCAGTCCAATCAGTTTGTTATCATCCCATGCTGAAATTACATGTGAAGAATTTCGCATCGCCCGAACAAGTTTATCCGGGTAATTCCCGGACTCCCATCCCACGGACAAAAACAGTCTTTGCAGTTCTTTCTCTGTAAAAATATAGGTGTCTTTATACTCAATTTTCATACCATAATCTCTCAAAATTTCCTATTTATTTTTCTGCTACTCCTTGACCAAGTTTCACTTAATGAAAGACTTTACTTGATCCAATATATTATCAGTACCTTTGATGCCTAACATAGGAATATTCAAGTTTTCCGCATTTATTCGATTGCTAAGTTCGCTCATAAAAATACCTTTACCGCTTATCTCTTTGTTAAAATCTGATGTGGTTTCCACACCGCAGTTTGGCGAACGATTTGCACCAATAATCCCGATTATCTCGAAACCGTAGGCATTGTATTCTGTTATTTGTTTCATCACATAATCAACTTGAACCATTAGCATTTTGTAAGATTCCGCTTTTTGCATTTCTTTACGAATACGGGTATTTTCAATAACGACAGGAACATCTGCCCCATCGTCGTTTCCTCTATTAAGCCCTAAACAGCAAAGTTCAGGACATGGCATTTGGACAATACCAATATCAGCATCAAGAAGAATTTTTATTACATCCTTAAAAGCTGCTGGAAAAACGGCTGTTCCATCAGATATTGAATTTTGATTTAATATACAATGCGCTATAAAAATAACTTTTTTGCTTCGACCGTCCTCAAACATAAATTTTCCTCTTATTAAGCCCAAATTTGTTTTTTGTTGTGTTACTCTCTGACAAACCGGAATTGTTATTTCCGTTACTCAGCAAGCTGTGTTAATGTATCACCTGCAATGCGATAGACTGTCCAATCAGACATGACCTCTGCTCCAAGCGACAGATAAAAGTCAATGCTGGGTTTGTTCCAGTCAAGGCACCACCATTCAAGCCGTCCGCAGCCACGTTCCATAGCGATGGATGCTAATTTTTTTAAAAGAGCTTTTCCGTAACCTTTACCGCGGCATTCCGGTTTGACATACAGATCCTCCAGATAAATACCGGCTCGTCCTAAGAACGTAGAAAAGTTGTGGAAAAACAGCGCAAATCCAACCTCTTTTCCGTCATGAAGAGCAAAAATGACTTCTGCTTTTTGTTTATCGAAAATCCATGTTTCAAGCGTGGCCTCGTCAGCCACTACTTCGTTCAGCATTTTTTCGTAATCTGCAAGTTCTTTGATAAATTGCAGGATCAACAAAGTATCTTTCCGTTCTGCATTTCTAAAAGTTAAATTCATTTGTGTTATCCTCAATAAAATGAAAGTTGTCAGAGTATCTTGTTTACCCTTTCAGGTTATCCAAAGCTTCGGGACAATTTGAGATAATCTCTCTAACTATCTGACAGCTTTCCATGTCTGGACAGTCACCGCATGTCGTCACATCTTTTTTCATTGCACACCGACGAATTTCGCAAAGACTATCGCAAAATACAGTTTTAATCCCTTCAACACGACAGCCTTGACAGTTGATGTGCTCAGGCAGAATGGGCGCATTATTCAACTCGGCCCACCGTTTTGCAGTTTTCTCACGCAACGCCTGATCGTCATTGATTGTTGCAAGATATGCGTCGCATTTTTCACAATCCAGCCCACAGTATGCAATCATATTTCTCATGGTTATGTACCTCCTTAAATTCCCTTTTATTTGTAACTTAGCTGTTCAGAAGTATTGCGATATTCTCACTAATTTCTGAAAAGGTAACATATGGATCATAGCAGGTTTAGCAGTTCTGTATGGATATTCCGTTTGTTCCTGCTACGCTGCTGCCTTCCCTGTAATCAATCGGCTTTCCCCATATTTGTTGGCCTACTTCTCGATAATAAACGGTGAAACGTATCGAAACTATCGCTACGCTTCATAGTTCGGGCGTCCACTTAAAACACCGACCATCGTATTCATAGCGCAGTATTCCGTCCATGCAATAAAAACGATGTTCCGATTGAATATCGGCTGATCTCGATATAAATCCTGGTCTTCCGATAATTTAGCACACCGTTTTCAAGACGCACATCATAAATCCCACATATAATAGCCTCTTCTGCCAAATTATTTCCTGAAGCAGAAACAAAACGAAAGCAACCGGTGATTGCGTTCTTGCTTTTTCACTTCGCCAATTCAAAACGAAATAAGGATACAGCGCTGAAATCCTTTATTAATTTCTCTCGTTGTCTTTCCTGACCAATCAGCCATATTTTCTCGTTAGAAACAATAAAATATCTATTTCAAAATCTTCTTGATTATCCAAGTGCTACCACCATCTATGCTATAAACAGTCGTTCCGTCATTCTTTTGCTGCTCATAGACGGACGCAGTTATACTTCTATATAAATTCTATCATCCATGATTTCTGAGTCTGTTATTTGGAACTTAGCTAAAAAATCCTAATACAAAGGTAACTATTATAATAACAATCGGAATATATACTGTGAAATCCCGTTTCATAGAGTCATCACTTAAATGTGGTTTTGCAATCCGCAATACTGCAATTAGTTTATAGCAAAAATACCCTATTATTGTTCCCATTACATTCGTAAGTAGGTCGTCTATATCGGTTGCTCTCAGTAACGTAAAGAGCTGAACAATTTCAATAGTGAGGGATAGCCCAAATCCAATCAATACTGTATTTCTCAAACGTTTAAAATTTTTACTAATAAGTGGACATACAAAACCCAATGGGACAAAAAGAAAAATATTCAAAATAAAACTCAAACTAAACCCATCGCTAAAAGGGATAAGATTTATATTTGGATTAAAAAATGTTTCTCCTAACTGTGAAATTCTTCTATATTCACTAAATGTAGGAATGCCAACAATATGCGATAGCATTACACATAAGTAATAATACATTGCCAGTGATAAAATAGCTGTTTTGACCTTAGGAATATCTCCATTTTTCTTGAATATCATAACTAGGAAAATGCCAATCAAGACGATTCCCAACAAGAAAATAGGCTCAATCAATAATAAGTCTTTTATTGCCTCAAACAAGCCGGTTTGGATTTCTACACTTGATTGATTATTTGCTACAGTCTCCATTTGTGTATACCTCTTCTGACGTTTTAATTATTATAACTTTATATCTGATTTTTGATTATCCCTATAAATATTACACTTTCAAGCTTTTCGAAGTATAGAAAAACACTCATTTTACCACGAATATACCACGATTAAACGAGCCTTGATATGACGATAAAATAGCACTAAAAAGACACCATTGACACATTGAAGTGGTGTCTTTTATTAATAAGCAGTCAATCCTAAGACTAACTGCTTTTGCAAAATAAAGGTAATCACTATTTTGTTTGTTTCTTTAGAATAATATAGCTTGCAATCACAACTACAAAGAATACTAACACGAAAACTAAAGTATGAAATATTCCTATCGGATAAGGTGCAATCCACCCTTCTAGTTTGAAAACCAATCCTGAAATATATCCTGTAATCATAGAAATAGGCATAAAAGCAACTCCGATTATATTAAGCCAATTTACATAAAAGGGGGATTTTTCTTCCGATAGTATTCTCGCTATAAAATATCCAACAATCCCTATAGCTTGAATAATCATTGAACCCCAAACTGCTTCCATTGTTTGTTCTGCATACCAATTACCAAATGCACAAAACAGCCCAATAGCAACAAAAGCTGTTGATGATATATAAAGTACCTTACTCGTAAGCTCTTTATTTTTTTGTTCTTTGTCTGCTACTGGTTCAATTCCCTTTAGGATATAGTCAGTTGTTACTCCAAAAAAATCACTCATTATAATTATTTTTTCTAAGTCAGGCGTACTTTGTTCACTTTCCCATTTGGAAACAGCCTGCCTTGAAACTCCAACTTTATCCGCAAGTTCCTCTTGTGATATTCCTTTTGATTTCCTTAAATATTGTATTCTGTCTGCCATATTCATTAGCTAACACTCCTTTCTTTCATGGTGTAATTTTAGCAATATTATCAGTTGCATAGCCACCATTTAGATATGGAAATATGTCAACTGGCAGTTGCAATGATGTTTTTTGACAAATCAGCAGAATATTCTTGCTTATAACGTAATTTAAACATATCCATATTATAACAGTTCCATATATCCGCCACAACAAAAATCAGCACACCCCCCCTTGACATTTTTCTGTCTTGAAAAATACACACTTTTTCTTTCTTCCTCTTGATTACCAACCACAGAAAAGAAAAAGCCCTGTCAAGAGCCTTGCCACCATTGGTGGTGCTTTGCACTCTTTACTGGGCTTTTTGTTTGCTGTATCTTTCATTCAAGAGGAAAATTAAAGACCTCTGTTCCATTTCTCTTTCAGATAATCTTCATAGTCCGTTTCATCAAAATCTAACTGTGGCGAAGTGTCGGGAATGTTATTTCTGCTGTCTATGTCCGCAAGTTGACGGAATATCCAGTCATCATAAGGGTCATGGTATTTATACTCTTTGGGCTGTTCTCTGTATCGGTCTAACCCTCGCATTTCCTTATGTACTTTCATCATGCGTTCTATTTTTTGACGTTGTATCAACTGCTTGATTTCCATAAGTTCTTCTAACTCCGTAACCTCATTGGTAATGTAGTTATGGATATACTGTATGAGTTTGGTTTCCATGTAAAATCTGCATTCTTTTTCATCATTGAAAAATTCATTTTCAGACAGATAATCTAAGGAAACATTGAAGTCCTGTTCCCGTTTGATAATATCCATGATATATGGTTCGGTGTGGTCAATATACTTCCATTCTCCTGATAATAATTCATTGGGCGTTACTCCCAGCACGTCCATTATCTTTTCTAATGTGTCAAAGGTAGGATAATTCACACCCCGTTCAATCTTGGAAAGGCTCTGCATATTGATACCGATTTTATCCGCAAGTTCCTGTTGTTTCATTCCTCTGTGTTTTCTTATGGTCTGTATATTCTCTCCTAAGAAACTGATTTTCTTTTCGTAATGTTCCATAACTTAGTATAACCGCTCCTTTCGTTGCTTTTCTCGGTGTTTATAAGCATATCATACTTAATATTTATTAAAAAGTCAATCAAAACTTCTTGACAAGTAATTCTAATGGCGTTATTATCGTATTAGATAGGGTGATTAAGCACGCTAGGGTCAATCACACGCTTGAGTAAGCATAGAAAAGATGTATTTTCATTTTGATAGCATGAATAAGCATGGACTATCAGACCGAAAATAAGGTTTCTGACTGGGGCTGTTCCGTTTAGCCACGAGTCTTACAAGGCTCGTGAGCGTTAAGAACGGATCAGACACAGGAAGAAAGGGAACGCCTTTAGGCGTTCATAAAGGGCGTATATGTAACACCGCCCTGCGTATACATGTCATAGTACCTAGAAACTGTGATAAATAAAGGAAAAAACACGATTTTTACCCGCAAAAAACGGGGCATACGAAAGGAGCAATGCACTATAACTACACACAAAAATTTATCCGTTAAGATTGATTACATCAGCATTGTATTTGAAACGGCAACCGCTGAAGATATAATCATGCACATTTTAGATTTACCGACTGACATTTTCAATGTTTATCCAGCAATGATAAAATTCAAGACTTATCAAGCACGCTGGCAGATTGGAGATATTTATGTATCGGGGGACGCAAGAAAGACAGAGGATAACCCACAGGGGCTAGGCTGTTATCTTGTTATGACTGGCAGAGGTTGTGATGATATTTTCCGTATTCTCGACAGTAGGAATTATACCTTTGGGGATATGTTTCGACGCTGTGAGCGAAGATACGGACTGGATAACTTTCATTTCACAAGACTTGATATTGCCATTGATGATAAGAACGAAAAGCCATTCTTTACCATAGAGCAGATAAAGAAGAAATGCGAAAAAGAGGAATTTATTTCTAATAGTGAGGGCTACCACTTTGACGAAAGCAAGTTTGATGATTTCGACACCGCAAAGACTGTTTATATCGGTGCTGGTAAATCGGGATTATCCTACCGCTTTTATGATAAGGATAAGGAAGTCTGTTCAAAACATAATAAGACACTTGATGAAGTCGGCAGTTGGAAACGGACAGAAATGCAACTGCGTGATGATAAGGCTCATGTTTTTGCCATGACATTCAAAGACAGACCGCTGGAACTTGGGGAACTGGCTTTCGGGCTATTAGCAAACAACCTACGCTTTGTCGTGCAAAACAGAAATGAAAGTAATAAGAGCAGATGGAAAACGTGTCGGTTTTGGGAACGATTTTTAGGGGCTGTGGAAGTCTTGAAACTGCAAGTACCGAAACTACATAATTCCCTTGAGGAAACACAGCAATGGCTCACAGAGGGTGGCGTGATTTCTGCTGTCAAAAGTTTTTATTTCTTAGAAGAACATGATGCATTAGGTGGACTGGAAAAAGTGGGAACTATGCTTGACAGGGCAAGATACAGCAGTTCCCTTTCCAGTAAATTAACCGCCCACTTACAGAGGATAGACCGCACCGACCTTATCCCCTATATCCAGTATGACACGAAACATGGGAAAGGGGGTATCTGATGAATAACAACGATATTCCCGTATGGGAAAAATACACCCTTACCATTGAAGAAGCGTCAAAGTATTTCCGTATCGGAGAAAACAAGTTAAGACGCTTGGCAGAGGAAAACAAGGACGCTGGCTGGCTCATTATGAATGGCAACCGCATACAGATTAAACGCCGACAGTTTGAAAAGGTCATTGATAAATTGGACGCAATCTAATGCAAATGAGCCTTGTATGTGTTATGATGAATACAAGTCATATCAAGGCTCTTTCCAACAAGGAAAGGAGCAGACACCATGAAAGAAAAAAGACGTGATAGTAAAGAACGTATCCTGCATACTGGAGAGAGCCAACGAACAGACGGAAAATACTTATATAAATATGTAGACGCATTTGGAAACACAAAATATGTGTATGCTTGGAGATTGACACCCACAGACCCGACACCAAAGGGAAAACGGGAAAAACCCTCACTTCGTGAACTGGAACAGCAGATAAGACGGGATATTGAGGACGGTATCGACAGCACAGGCAAGAAAATGACGCTTTGCCAACTCTACGCCAAACAGAACGCACAGAGGGCAAATGTGAAGAAAAGCACACAGAAACAACGGAAACAACTCATGCGGTTATTGAAAGAGGACAAGTTAGGTGCTAGGAGCATTGATACGATAAAACCCTCTGACGCTAAAGAATGGGCGTTACGCATGAAAGACAAAGGCTTTTCCTATAACACTATTAACAACCATAAACGCTCGTTAAAAGCGTCATTCTATATCGCCATACAAGACGATTGTGTAAGGAAAAACCCTTTTAATTTCAAGTTAAGTGAAATCATAGAAAATGATACCAAAGAGAAAGTAGTATTGACAGAGGAACAGGAACAAGCCTTACTGTCATTCATCAAGACGGATAACGTGTATCACAAGTATTATGATGATGTGCTGATACTGTTAAAGACAGGACTTCGTATCTCGGAACTGTGCGGACTGACAGTAGCCGATATTGATTTCAAGAATGAGGTTGTGGTTATCGACCACCAGTTATTAAAGAGCAAGGAACAGGGCTATTATATTGAAACGCCTAAGACAAAGAGTGGAACAAGGCAAGTGCCATTAAGCAGAGAAACGATACAGGCATTTCAACGGGTCATAAGGAAACGCACAAAAGGGAAACTGATAGAGATAGACGGATACAAAGATTTTCTGTTCGTCAATCCGAAAGGCAATCCTAAAGTTGCGATTGATTACAACGCCTTATTTGTCCGTATGGTAAAGAAATATAACAAACACCACAAGGATAACCCCTTGCCACATATCACACCACATACGCTACGCCATACGTTCTGCACAAGACTGGCAAGCAAGAACATGAACCCGAAAGATTTACAGTATATCATGGGACATTCAAACATCAGTATCACAATGAACTGGTATGCTCATGCGTCCATAGATACCGCAAAATCAGAGGTTCAGCGTCTAATCGCATAAGAAGTATTTACCACGATTTTAACCACGCTTGATAGCGAAAATATAAGAAGATAGACCTAGATATGTGAGGTTTACCACAAAAGCAAAATGCCCGTAGAGCCTATAAAATAAGGATTTGCGGACATTTAAGAAGATATAAAAAGATAGTCAAAAAGACATATATGATTTAAAAGAATTGATTATTGGTGATACCTTAAATCTCGGCATTGATGTCAATAGCCATGAAGCCTTTAAAGAATTGCATGGCAACCGTTACTCTAAGAAATGGGGCTATTTTTCCTGCAGTTATTTATATATGCCCCCTGAATTTTCAGGGGCATGTTTTATATGGCTCAAAGACGAATATCCGGTAAAAGCGTTTAGTTCCAATTTTGCTTTTACCCAGCAATCTTTATTACGCAAGGGGCAAAATAAACTCATAGAGCAATCAGAGAATTCTCTATACAATGATTATGTATCCATCATTAACAGAACTATTTTCTGTAATCATGCAGAAGTTGAAGATTATATCATAATTCATTCACCTAATAGTTCTTTAAATAACCAAGCATCAATTCCAATAGAACAATCTGTAACATTATCTTTTATTACACGAACTGGGGAAACTGGTGAAAAATCTGGTCTTAACTGGGGGCAAAGAAAAAATCGCAACAAAAACGAGGCATATATTCCTCTCCCAAGTAAAATTGCCAAAAGTGGTTTTTTCCCATTGAATAAACAGCATTTTTTGGTTGTCACTGATGATCACCATACACTTCAGTTGCGTGTAGAGCAACAAAATGATAAGGCTATTACAACACCCGCCAGCAACGCATTATTAGGGGAATATTTCCGTAATCGTTTAGGACTTGCAAATGGTGCATATATCCACGCTGGTGATCTGAATAATTATGGCCGATCAGATGTAACTTTTATCAAAATTGATGACGAACATTACTACATGGATTTCTCATCATTCAAAGCGAAATAGAGCAGGCGAAATCACCTGCTCTATTTTTCATCATCATAATCTTCATTTATTTGAACTTTTTGTTCAAATATTGTTTCTTCTATAACCTTAACACAATCATCTACATTCTTCTTTATATCTTTTCCCCAAAACCGAATAACTGTCCATCCGAGATAAAGTAATTTTTGATCAATCTCATGATCACGCTTTCTATTATTATCTATCTTTTTTATCCAATAATCACTGTTATTACTCCGTTCCAATCGAGGCTTTAATATTTCCCAATCTTTTCCATGAAAAAATTCTCCATCGCAAAATATAGCAATTTTATATTTCGTAAATACAATATCTGGCTTTCCGGGTAATTGTGGATAGTTTTTTCTATAATGATAACCTTTACTCCATAACGCCTTTCTTAAAAGAATCTCAATCTTTGTATCCTTGCTTTTTATACTTTTCATATTTTTTTGACGTTGTTCCTGTGTCAAGTTATCCATTACATATACACCTCTAATCTTCTTAGAATTGCAAAAAAGGTGAATCCTTATGAAGACCCACCTTCTTTTCTATTCGTTTATGTTTGGTTCTGTACACGGATAGTCTATGCCTGCAAAAGATTTTAATATTGCCTCAAAAATAATCTGTGCTCCTTTGCAAGGTACGGCCATTCCAATCTGTTTGCGAACAGCTTCCTTATTTCCTTTAAATTCATAAGTATCCGGAAAAGTCTGTAATCTGGCGCGTTCACGATTAGTTAATGCTCTAGGTTCTTCCCAATGATAGATATGAGTTCCGCCACCACCACTACCTGTAACAGTGTACGATGGTTTTGTGGGATCTAATCGTTTATATATCTGGCTAATCTTTGCACCTTTAATATTTAATTGCAAATCTTCAGGCAAATCTGCAGTAAACGCATTCTGGCCAGGTAAAATATGCTGCAGCCTACGCACAACAATATCGGACTGCCTTGTTCTTTCATTATTGAAAGCGTCGTCTGGGATTGGCGGTTCTTCTATTGCTTTTCGACAAGAATTATCAATATCTTTATATGGATCTGTTGAAGGAACATGAAATGTTACATCAATATCATTCCGTATTCCAACTATAATAATTCTATGACGAGCCTGCGGTATTCCATATTCTTCAAATTTATACAAATGCGGAGTAATTGTATATCCTGCATCTCTTAACTCTTTTAATATCTTCGTGAAGGCTTTTCCTTCGTTTGCATTTCTTAATCCACCGACATTCTCAGCAAGGAACCATTTTGGCTTAAACTTTTTGAGAGCCTTTACTCCATATGAATACAATGGGCCATATACGCCATCCATTCCTTTTTGTTCTCCGACTACACTGTAGTCATTGCAGGGGAAACCGAATGCAAGGGCATCTATGGGATCCAACTTATTCATATCAAATTTACGAATATCTTCATGATAAACTGTTTGCGGTTCATTTCTGCAAATATTGTGTCGATAAGTTTCACATGTACTTGCATCATAATCATTTGCCCACTGATGTACAATTTTATAATCTGCATTACCTATATCAGCATGTGTTGCTCCCCAGGCAATTCCACCCGGTCCACAAAATAATTCTCCTAATCTAAAAATCATAATTAGATCGTTCCTTTCTGCTGGTCATACGTTTTTTGAAACAATAAAAAATCTATGTACGACTGGAGCTGATTTATATCATCATCATTGAGCTTATCCAATTTTTTCAATCGATGAATTGGATTGATATCTTCTTCTGTAATATATCCAGCTGCTTTCAGTATTTCAAAAGGGTGAAAATCTAGAGCTTTAGCAATTACACAAAGATTTTCCCACTTCGGAGCTTTCGTCTGCCCAGTTTCCATTCTTTGCAGAGAAGTATCACTGATTTTAGTAAGTGCACTTAACTCATCATAAGAAAGCCCTGCTTTTGTTCGCTTTTCTTTAATATAATCTCCGTAATTGAACATACTTTCACCTCTTAATAAGAATACATCATTCGCTGCATTTTGTCAATATTTTTCAATATATTTGCTGCATAAATGCTGCAAAACAGAGGTAGATATAGCTCAGAAGGAATATTTTCCATCTGAGCCTATATCCTTTATCACCTAGCTCTTTTCACATTCATTTTTCTGCATGATCACAAGGCATTTTCATCTTAAAATTTCAAATTTTTAATGAATAATAAACCTTACCATAACTTTCTGGTATTAGGATTCCATTTCTTAATTCAAAGGCAACCGTCCTCTCCGGATCATATATGTTTCACTTCCTTCTTTTGTTGTATTGCATAGATAGCAGCATTCCGGATATCTCTCTGCGAAATTTTTTAGTCGTTTCTGTAATCCCTGATTAAATGTATAGACACTATAATATTGATCTTCTTCATTTGTGAGGATAATCGTTTCTTTTTCATACTTTGACAGTTTCATAGCATTTATCCTCTCCTCCTTTCCATATCCTGCTCTAAATATCTCGGTACCGGCTTCCCTGATCTCACAGCGATTGCGATCTGTTTTTCTCGCAATCTCTTGATTACCGACTCTTTTTTCTTTGGTTTCTTCTTTGTTAATTGTTTTGGCCTCTGTGCTGACTTTCTTTCTATCCTTTTCTCTTCTGCATTTTTCAGATTATTTACCTGACCATCTACCATATTATAATTTCCTTCTGTTCCGGATTCCCAGCTTCTCTCATAAGTCCCATTCTCATAAAACTTCTGATAATGCTCCAACCGAACACTGCGATTTTTCGTTTCTTCCTTTTTCTGTTCCGGTTCCTTTACAAATTCATGGAGTTTCTGTTTGGTTTTTTCATCAAATCCATTCTGACATTCCTCCATGATCATCTTCCCATAACTGTCTAAGATGATATAAGCAACCTGCCTGTGATATTCCTGATGCTCCATGAGATAAAACTGTTTTCCATCGATAATGATATCATCCGTAGCCATCCAGTTTCCCGGCTTTCCACTAATGCGGTAATTTTCCGTATCCAGTGTAACCAATGTACCTGACGGGTTTAATCGGATGAAACCTGATAAAAGCTGCGGATAATCTTCATTGACATAATAACACTGGATTTCCCCATTCTGGTTCAGTACAAGCACATCACTGACTTCACAGGACCCTTTCATGCGTTTCCACAAAGCAATCGCGGTCTCTCCCGGCAATAATGGTCTGATATCCATCTGCCGGTAATGTTCCATCCGTATTGGTAGTTTCCTGCTCACCGCTTCCTGATAGGAAAGATGCCAGAGTTCTCTTCCTTCTGAATGACGATCTACACGGTAAACTGCAAATTGATTATTCTTCATACACATCATCCTCCAGATTATTCAGATAGGTACTCAGATCCAGAGAATAATAGTATTTATCTTCGATCATCTGTAACTTACTGATTGCAGATACAATAGTTTCCAGTAGATCGTCTCCCAATGGATCTTCTTTCGTTTCTTCCAGCGCTTCTAAGGTATCTTTCAAAATATCTATCGTATCTTTTCTTGTATTTGCCTGAAAAAGAGCCACAATCGCTAATTCATCTTCTTCAAATTTCACTTTACTCATAAGCTCATATCCTCCCTTCTTTTTTGAGATTTAGTTTTCTGCATTTCTCCTTTTTCTTCTTTTGGTCTGGTTTTCTCTTCATTCCGGGACTTCTCTTCGATATATTGTTCTACACGTTTCAAAGCAGTCTGTACCAATTTGTTTTCCCTGTAAAATGGTATGGAATCTAAAATCACTCTTTGTGATCTTCCGGCAACCATCAGATTCATCATTCCGTCATAATCACTGCCTTCCTGCAAGTTAAATCCAACAGATTTTATTCCATTCATTCGTTCTGCAGGTATCTTCTCATACGCTTCTAAGGCTTCCGGCAGACTAAGATCATGATGAACTTCTCCTAATACCGGAAACTCTGAACATTCTGCCGCATAAAAGCTGATACAGCTCGTTTGTTCTAAAATATCCTTCTTCTGAATATCACTTTCCATTCCAAGTATCTTTTTTCTCTCTCCCACAAAATCCGGAAGTTCCTGGAATCCAAAGCGGTCTACAAAATATGCCCTCATCTCCCCATTCTGATTCATGATCACAACATCACTGACAGACAGGGAGTGTGACTTATAATCTGCCGGTGGATCATCATTAAAAATACTGTAAACCGCATTCATATCCTCATTTGGCAGATACAAGCTGGAATAAACACATCGGTACGGATCAGCAGTTACCGCGATCCCTTTTTCCTGCAGGTCTTCCATTCCCACAAATAACTGTTCTCTTCCTGGTCCATTTTCATCTAAATGATAGATCGAAAGCCTGCATTCTTTTCTTATAAACATCATTTCTTCAAAACTCTGTTCAAACCGTTCCGGATATATTACTCGCTCTACACGTTCTTTCTGGATCGGATCTCCTTTTTCTATGACTGCTTCTACCCATCGTTCCACTTCATTCCAGGATTTTGCAAATAAATCTCCCTGCACCCTATGAATGCCGTCCGGAATAAACTGCAGATGTTGGGAATTACCTTCTTCTTTTACAAAGCGGTATCCGGCAGCTTCTACGGCAGCAAGTAATTTCTCTTGTTTCTGTTCCAGCATCATTTCTATTTTTTCTGTCAGTTCATCGATCATATCACCTGCAGCTTTACGGATCACATCCATAGAGGCTTTCAGTTCTCTCATTTCTTTTCCGCTGCTCCAGCCCGCAATATACGGAAAACTGTATTCTGACGTATCCAGTTCAAAGGCAGAGCACACACAATACGCTACCGACTCTGCTTCCACTTCTTTTGTCAGCCGGTCCTTTTCAATGCCCTGGCTTTCCATGATCTCTCTGTCATGCAGCCTTGCATGTGCGGTTTCATGGATTGCTGTTTTTAATGTCTGACTCTGGCTCATGTCTTTTTTGATCACGATCTCTTTATCCAGGTTGTGATAATAACCGTTTGCAGATCCTTCTATCGCATCGAATCGTATCGGTACTGGTGATATTTCCCGGATTGCTTCCAGGAATAAATCAAAATCCTCTACTGCCGCTGTCAGGATTTCAGGGGCAAGTGTCTGGATCGGTTCTCCTGTGGTCTGTTCAATATCAAATACTGTGATCGCCTTGAAATATGGAAGTGTGACCTCCACCTCTTCCGTCTTTGGTTTTCCATCCGGACCGATGACCGGTTTCTGATCCTGATCCAATACTGCCTGCTCCTTTTTCCTTTTGATTGGAGCCGGTGCGATAATGGTGATCCCCTTCTCCCCTTTCTTTACCTGTCTGCCCATAGACTGCCAGTTCCGGTATCCCGTTACTAATGTGGCATCCGGTCTTTGCATGGCGATCAGCAGCGTATTATTAAAAGAATAATTATGGAATTTTGACATTGTTTTCAAATATTCCTGATAACGTTCACTGGTAAATAATTCTGCAACCCCTGTTTCCAGATTTTGCATGATACTGTCCATATCCTTTCCCTGTACGGGAAGTAATTTCGTTTTCGTCAATTCTTCGCTCATTCATTTCCTCTCTTTCTTTTAAAAAATCCCCCATACAGCCTGTGTGTATGAGGGATTCCCTTCTTCTTGTTATACGGTCTCTACACTTCTATAATTCCATAGCATGTTTCTTTGGCTTCGGATGCTCTATGTTCTGTTCTTTTCCCGTATGCTCAGTTTTACCGATCTGGGCTGCCTTTTCTTTCTGACGTTCTACAAATTTATCTGCCCTTTCAAATACCCGGTCTTTCACATCATAATGATAGACATGATCGGAAAGCTGTTCTTCCGGAGCGACTTCATTTTCATTGATCGTCTGGACCATATCCTCCAAAACCCGGTAATCAAATACTCCATTATCCGGAATGACTAATGTTTCATGGGTGGAAGAGGGCAGAATAAAGAAGTCTCCCTGAAAGCCTTCCCCAATCTGATCCATTACTTCCGGATAAAAAATCACTCCTGCTCCCCCCACTGTCTGAGAATTCGTGATAATGAACATCGGAGCCTCATTTTCCATTCCCTTTGAAATAATTTCTGCAATGTTCTGAGCGGGTTCATCCCTCATGATTGTTTCAGGATCCATTCCCATAAGCTGCTCGATTATATTTCCCATAATCATCACATGGATCGGTCTGATATGAGGACTGTTTTCCATAGCATCAGCATGAAGTTGTTCCTCACTGATTCCATAACGTTTTAATATATCATTCGTGATCGTCGTAGAACTCATCCCCACATCATCAATACTTATGGCAAGATGATAGGTAATTGCCAAATCTTCTGTTATCTGATGAGGTACGTTCTGCAGCATTTCTGCATTTTTTTCTGCTGAGGATACACGGATGAACAGCTTATCCTTTGCATTTTCATATTCTGTGATACTCTTCAGATCAAACTGTTCCGGTGCATCAAGTACCATGTCCGTAATATTTCTCAGAATGCTTTCCATTGTAATCTGCGGATCTGACTGATACATTTCATACATCTGATTCAGGTTGAAGGTCGGCGCAAGCACCTGATCTTCTTTTAAGATCGAGATTCCGAGATAATTCTCATTTAATTTCCTCATCTCTTCGATTCTTACCTGTGCTTCTTCATACTCCCTCGGAAGAAACAGCTTGATTCCTCCTTTTACTTCGTCAACAAATTGATTAAATTCCATATTCTATTCCTCCTATTTTCTCTTATTTTTCTTCATTGTTTTTCTTTCCGGGAAAGATAATGAAAATGTCACTCTCCCGTTTTCATCGGCTTCCATATGCAGATCTGCTTCAAAATACAGATCTTTCTTTCTGGAATACAGATCCTTCACATGAACACTTCCATTCTTCAGAAGCTCAGCGGCCATCCTGGCATCCAGATCTTTTTCCATACTTTGTAAATACTTGTTTTCTTTCCAGAGGCAGAAATTACACTCACGGTTACCGCAATAGAAATTTTTCTTTCCTTCATAGACCAGACCGCCACAGACCGGACAAGTTCCTATACTTTCCTTTGTCTGGAATCTTCGTGTCTCTTCTTCCGGAATGGAATCACAATGATTCAGCATCATGTAAAGCAGTTTTACGATCCCTGTCATAAACTGATCCGGAGCCATCTTTCCTCGTTCCATCTCTAACAGTTGATTTTCCCATTCTGCAGTCATGCTGGCAGACTTCAAGAAATCCGGTAAGATATCGATCAATACTTTTCCGTCCTCTGTTGGAAGGATCTGCTTACCTTTTCGTACTGCATACTGGGAAGCGATCAGTTTTTCAATGATCCCTGCTCTTGTTGCAGGAGTGCCCAGTCCTTTCTTCTCTGTATCTTCCTCAAATTCTTTATTTCCTGCGGTCTCCATAGCTGCAAGCAGGGTATCCTCACTATACGGTTTCGGTGGTGCTGTAAAATGTTCCGTCTTCGTTGCGGATACGTTGTAAAACTTATGATCTGCTTCTACTTTGGGAATGCGATCCTTTCCTGCATCCGCCGGATTTTCTATGGCAAGTCCATCCTCATTCTTAAAGCATTCCTCATACAGTTTCCAACCGATCTGTTTGATCACTTTTCCTTTTGCTTTAAATATTTCATCCTGACATCGTACTTCCACCTCTGTCTCCATGAATACATGATCTTCTTCCATTGCCTCTACGGTATGTACTGCGATCAGGAATAAAATCTTTTGTTCCCATTCTCTTAGCTTAGAGAAGTCAAATTCTGCAAGTTCTACCGTAGGAATGATTGCATGATGATCCGATACTTTCTTGTCATTCAGCACCTTCTTTACCTCCGGTGTTTTGGGCTGGTCAAACGGTCCCAGCAATTGATATTTCTCATGGATCTTATGGATCACTTGTTTCGCTGTTTCTTCCATATCACTTGTCAAATACTGGCTGTCTGTTCGCGGATAAGTGATCAGCTTCTGTTCATATAGGCTCTGTGCCGCATTTAATGTCTGCTGAGCAGTCATTCCATAAATACGGTTTGCCTCTCTTTGTAGGGTTGTCAGGTCATACAGTTTCGGCGGTTTTACCGTCTTTTCCTTTGACTCCACCTTTTCCACAATCGCATCACTGCCCTGACAGGTTTTCCACACTCTTTCTGCTTCTTCCACATCGAAGATTTTCTTCTTCTCTGCGATCAATCCATCACAATCCAAAACCACATTAAAATATTTTTCTTTTTTGAAATCTGAGATCTGCTTCTGTCTTTCGACAAGCATGGAAAGTGTCGGCGTCTGCACGCGTCCAACTGCCAGCTTTTTAAAATATTTTGTTGTGTAAGCTCTTGTCGCATTCATACCGACAAGCCAGTCTGCCTGTGCCCGGCAAACCGCCGCTTCTGCCAGATTATGATAGGATTCTCCGGCTTTCAGATGTCCCATCCCTTCTAAGATCGAAGAACTTTCCAGCGAACTGATCCATAATCTCTTGACCGGCTTTTTACTTCCGGACAGGTCATATACATGCTTAAAGATCAGCTCTCCTTCCCGTCCGGCATCACAGGCATTTACTACAAACTCGATATCCGGGCGATTCAGCAGCCTTTTCAAAATATAGAACTGTTCTTTCTTATCTTTGGATACTGCCAGTTTCCATTCTTCTGGAATGATCGGAAGATCCTCATACATCCATCTGGTGAACCTTTCATCATAAGAATCCGGCGGAACATATTCTGCAAGATGGCCAAAACACCAACCGACAATGCAGTCCTTTCCTTCCAGATACCCTTCTTCTTTTTTTGTTGCTCCGATCACTTCCGCAATCGCTTTGGACACGCTTGGTTTTTCTGCAATTACTAAATACATAACTTATTACCTCCTTCATATAACGAAAGGAAACGCCCCAAAAATACAGGGCGTTCCACTCATCTTTTTTATTTTTTATTCATTTTCTTCTTCCCGGTCTTCAAATTCATCCTCATTGATGATCTCCAATCCGTCACTTGTTTCCAGTCCTTCCTCTTCAAAATCCTCTTCTTCCTCTTTCTTTGGCTTATAGATCTTGAAGTAGTAATAAGCTGCAACTCCACCTAACGCAAGCATAAGGATCGCTGACATTGCTCCCATATTCGCTTGTGGCATCTTCTCTTTTTCCGGCTTTGCTGCCTCTTCTTTTTTACCGGTTTCTTCGATTTTATTTTCATCAATGACTACCTGTGGAGTGGGTGTGACAGTTGCCGATCCTTTTTCCTCATCCACAAATTCCTTCAGATCATTTTCATCTACCTGAGATAACAGATATACATTCTGGGAGGTAGAACTACGGTCAATCACAAGATAAAAGGTATTGTTATTCTTTGTTGTGATTGTAAGGAATTCTTTACTGGATCCATTTTGGATATCATCCTGGACTTCCCCATTTCCCGGTTCTGTAAAAGCATCTTCTTTCTTCTCTGTTTTATTATTTTCCGGCAGACCCCCCTTATCTGCCGGTTTTTCTGTTTCTTCATTCTGTACCGTTTCCGTCTGTGCTGCTTCTGTATTTGCCGTCTCTGCAGACGGATCCACATATGCAAAGGCTGTTGTGGATGCAGAAAAAAGCACCATAACGCCTAACAATACTCCTGCCACTTTCTTATTCAGTTTTTTCCATTTCACCATATGGATGTCCCTCCTCTTTTTTTTCTGTAAATACAAAGGAGCCTGTTCCTTCTTCCTCAGACTCCTGGCTGACCTGAAATTTTACGGTTCCTTCCTGGATTCCATTCAAAAGATCATGCAGGGCATGACTGTCTAATTTCATTCCACGGATGCTTTTGATCATCTCATTATCTTCTTCCTGTTTTAAAGCAGCATGAAGTCCTTTGAGATACTGTTGAAGATCAGCGATCTTCTGTTCTGTCTTATGGATCTCCTCCATATATTTCTTGATTTTTTTATTCAAATCTTTCACTCTCCTTTTCTTATGGCAATCTGCCAAAACACATAAAATGTTGCTGCCAGTATGTTGTACCGATATTGGAATAATGGATCGGATCTCCACAATGGATCATCATGTTATTTCCCACATAGATACCCACGTGGCTTGCTCCTGGCGTACTGTACGTTCCCTGGAAAAAGATCAGATCTCCCGGCTTTGCATCGCCCGGAGAAACAAACGTACAACTGTTTCGCAATCCCTCTGCAGTCTGTCTTCCCAGATTCCATCCGTTTCCACAATGATTGATCACATAGGATACAAATCCGGAACAGTCAAATCCAGAAGGGGAATATCCTCCCCATACATACGGGACTCCCAGATATTTCTCAGCTTCCCGGATCATCCGGGCAAATTCTTCATCCTGTAATGCTTCCGGCGGTATCTCATAACTCATTCCGTCTGAACCGGCGCCTGTGGAGATATTTCCAATATCCCACAAGTAATTTCTGTTTCCATAGGTGGTATTTAAAGCATTGTATAGGATCATCTGTTCCTCATTCAGATTGGCTCTTGCGACTGCATCAAATCCTGTATTCCCTAAGGTTACATACAAGATCTTTTTCGTTGTTGTATTCGTTACCGTCACTTCATTGGTTCCGTTACTATCCGCAATAAACGCTTCCCAGGTCTTATGACCATGTGCGGATGCTGCGCTATGATTATCATAGTAAACATCGAACTGCACTCCATATCTTGCAAAGGCTCCCGTATCCTCTACGGTATATTCCACGCCATTCATTACAATCTTTGTTCCCATCGGAACAAATGGATCAGAAGCATCTACCGCGATCGTATGGTTTGCGGTTGGATAAACGCCACTCGCTGTAGGACCACCTGACCATTGTCCGCAACAGATCGAACAATTACAGTAACCGCTGGTAACTACGTTCCCTAAGGATTCCCCTACCCGTACCGTCTTCGTTTCTGTCACGGTTTCTGTTTTGCTTTCCGTATCCAAGCTGTACTGTGCTTCAAATAAAGCCTGTAATTCATCCTTGATGTCTTCAAATTTCCAATCCCCATATTTTGCTGTCAGATAGGAGATCAGATGATACGGATTATGAGCGATCTCGCCTACGTTGTACTGGTATTCATCATAGTCCGGATGAGTAGTTTCCATCTCATTGATCTGCTGGTTCAAAGCCGTTTCCAAAGAAACATAGTAGTTCTCAGCCGCATAGATATCTTCATCCGTTCCCGGATATGTGGTGATCTCGATCACAGAGCCGCCCCCTTGTATGGAAGCGCTGCAGCTTCCCAAAGATACTGCTACAATTAGAAATAAGAGCACAAAAATACCGGCGCCGAAAAATACAGCCCGATTCCGCTTCACAATCTCTTTTAATGCGATCTTCGCTTTCACGGTTATATTCTCAACGCCGGCAACAGTTGCCGTCCCACCTGCACTGCCTGCAGATTTTCCTGTTCTGGCAGCCCGATAGGCATCCTTATATCGTTTTCTCTGGAAAAGGCGGTTCAGAACCCTTTTCTTCTCTTCCGACTTTTTGGCCGTTTCCTCCGCCCCTGCTTTCCCCATACTGTCACTCATACCAAATTTTAACTTTTCTCCGGTTTCATCCAGATGATATCCTCTCCGGTTTGCCTTTACATCTGCACGCTGGTTTCGAAGCTGTGCATAGCGCAGACCTCTTACCGCTGTTTCGGTCCCTCTTTCTGCAAACTGAACCGTTTCCGTTGCAACATCCTGTTCCTCTTCTTCTGGATCCGATCCCCCTTTTGAAATTGCATCTCTTACCGCATACCTTCCAATGGTTCTGCCCAGTTTCATCCCCGGGCCTTTTACCATCTGACTTTCCTCGTCATCAAAGGATAACCTTCCGGATTTTGTCTGCTCTTTTCTCATCTGTTTCTGGATCTGCTTTTTCCGGATCTTTTTCTTCTGTCCGGTCAAGGAGTCATCTTCCGGTATCTGCGCATGTTCCCGAAACTTTTTCTTGTATTTGAGGGATTCTCCAGAAACGTTTTTCTCTCCAGTTCCTTCTCCATCTAACACAGATTCTTCTAAAATAGGCTCCTCGGCTACTGCTTCTTTTCGCAAAGAGGATTTTCGGATCTGCTTTTTTTGCAGATTCCGTTCCCCACCTTGTCCATCCGGCAGCTTGACTTTCTTCTTTTCCCGGTCAAAAACAAGGTCCTGTTTCATTTCCGGCGGTCTGCCCCGGCTTTTATGGCTGATATCTTTTACGGAACCATCTGCCAGATTTTCTTCCGTTAGACCGTCTCTTGTCATTTTACTTACAACTTTCTCTCTTCCTTTCAGTTCTTTCCCTGCCAAGACTTCCGCCTCCTTCCTTTTCTCTTTGTTCCACTTCTTCCGGCTTTGTTGTCATCAGAGAATATAACTTCAGGGACTTATCAAACTTATCCTTAAACGGAATGATCGTTGTCCCATAAAAGAGAAGTCCTTCTCCTTCCCCGGAATTCGTAACATAAGACAACTGATACGGTGAGATATTTAATTGTTTTGCCAGAATCTGCCGGTCACCTGCAGCCTGATTTAACATCAAAATAAAGTCACTGTTTTCAAAAATATTTTCAATCTCCCGGCTGGATAGGAGATCCTTTATATTCTGCGTGATTCCAGTCGGGATTCCGCCCCACTTCCTAAACCTCTTGAAGATCTCTACCGAATAAGATGCCGTCTGCTCTTCTTTCAGAAGGAGATGGAATTCATCGATATAGTACCAGGTAGATTTTACGCCACGGTTGACAGTCACCCGGTTCCACACCTGATCCTGTATGATGAGCATTCCAAGCTTTTTCAACTGCTTGCCGAGCTCCTTGATATCAAAACAGACAATCCTGTTATTCAGTTCTACGTTGGTCTGGTGATTAAACACTTTCAAAGATCCGTTGACGTAGATTTCCAAAGCTGTGGCAATCCTCTGTGCCTGAGGTTCTTTCTGTTTGCGGAGACAATCATACAGATCTCCAAGGATTGGCATATTTTCCGGTTTCGGATCAGAAAAATAGTTCTGATATACAAGCGGAAGGCATCGGTCAATGACAGACTTTTCTTCCGCTTCAATTCCATCCCGGCTTCCCATGATCAATTCACAAAGGGATAAAATAAAGTCAGATTTTACTCCCAGCGGATTATCATCCTCAGAATAATTCATGTTGATATCCATCGGATTGATGTAATCCTTACTGTTTGGAGAAATATGGATGACCTGTCCTCCCAAAGCATGAACCAATGGATAATACTCACCTTCCGGATCTCCAATGATAATGTCATCATTGGTCGTAAAAAATACATTTGTCATTTCCCTTTTTGCTGCAAAGGATTTTCCTGATCCGGGCGTACCGAGGATCAGGCCATTAGGGTTTTTCGACTTCTTTCTATCTACCATGATCAGGTTATTGCTGGTAGCGTTCAGTCCATAATACAAAGAATCGCCACCCATAAATAATTCCTGTGTGGTAAATGGTACAAAAATCGCTGTGCTGGTCGTTGTCAGCGCTCTTTTTATCGGAATATGGCTGACTCCAAGGGGAAGGCTGCTCATCAAGCCTTCTTCCTGCTGATAGTCCAGACGCTTTAACATACAATTATATTTCTGTGCGATACCGGCTGTCTGAAAGATTGCATTATCCAATTCCTGCTTGCTTTTTGCGGTATTTAAAAAGAGCGCTGTTACAAGGAACATACGCTCATTTCGTGACTGCAGATCTTCCAAAAGCCGTTTTGCTTCCCCTCCATAGGTATTCAGATCCGACGGAATGATATCCATATCGTACCCTGCTCTTACTGCTTTTTTCTGCTCTTCAATTTTCATTCTGTTGATATCCGTTACTTTGCTTTTTACCAGCTTGATCGCTTTTATCTGATCCACAGACTGAATATGCAGATTTACGATCAAGTCCTTATCAATATCCAAAAACTCTGCCAGCATCTTGTCTGTCAGCTCCGGAGCAAGAATCTGTAAATAAGAAACCGCCCCCATCGTATTTCCCATCTGGAAGATCTTCCCATCCTTAAAGACAAAACTGGTAGGCGCTACATAATCTTTTGTGTTTAAACCAGTTTTGATCATAGAGCCATAATCAAACTGGAAATCTACTGTGGAATCCGGATTAAAGGTTTCATACAGGAGCCGCAATCGTTCCTCCCCATTCAGAGGATACGCCATCACACCAAGGATCTTAAAGTTATTCAGGATATCGGATTCGATACGCTCCAGCTTCGGTTTTGCTTCCCGGATATTTTCCGCTTCAATGGAAAAGGTGATGTATTTCGTTTTCACCAAACCATTGTTTCCTCTTGCAAGCTGTTTTTTCAGCATGTTGGCATATTCCATACGGATATCATCATAAGCATCTCTCTGTGGGCTGATCTTGATCACCTGCTCAAATTCCTTCATGCTGCTCTTATGATTGATAAAACTAAGCTGAAAATGGATGCTGCTGTCAAAATAATTCAGGAAATCACACCAGTTTTCAAAGATCGCATTCTTATCTTCATTCTGCGCTAACTGATAGTTGATATCGTAAAACCGGATACATTTGGAATAGACATTTCCCTGCACCCTGCAAATACCATCCCTTCCCATTTCTTTGTAGGCAATGGTCTGTTGAACGGTAAGTTTCTTTACATCTTTTTTTCCATTCTTCTTTTTATTTGCGGTCTTTTTTCTTTTTCTTACCACCGCTTTTTCCCCCTTTCCTTTCTTCCTTTCTCATCGTTTTCTGATCTTCTCCATCTGGATCCAATTCATAATAGTTTTCAGTTTCATATTTTCTGACAGATGGCCGGATAAATTTTACCCGGATCACATGCATCAATACGTCTTCCAGATGCATTCCATCTTTCTCATACATGGCAAACAAAAAGGCCGGCAGCATCATAAGTACCATAAGGACTGCAGCATTATTGATTCCAAGAGCATTTCTAAAGAGAAAATAACAGGGAATTCCCATAGCTGCTCCAATGCCAATACAGATCAATTGCCTTTTTGTAAGATTAAATGCCACTTTATTCTTTACTTTCGTTAAATCTTTCGGCACACTCACATACGCCATGTGTTTCACTTCCTTTCTTTTTAATGTGCATTAAAGATTGACTTACTAAGTGATCCTGTCTTGAACAGACTGAAACATAAGATCACCGTATATGCCATCACACCAAATAATGAGGAACTCAGATTATCTGAAAACTGGATGCCTGCCACTAATACTGCATAAATAGCAACACATACCATCATCAGAAATGCCTGGAATGCCAGGGCAAAGAGTCCTCTGAAATAATTCGTTCCGATCTGTCCCCACTCTCTGTTGCTCATCGTTGCGAATGGGATCGGTGCAACTGAGGTATAAAGGTAAATTTCTATCATACGGACATACAAGATAACCGTAATGAGTACAGACATGATCTTCATACAGAAACTTACGATCAAAGTTTCCAATGCCAATATCACAAGTTCCCCGATCTCCATGCTTTCCAATGTAGTAGATAAATCTGTGATCGCAGAGCTGATATCAATGGATGTATCTCCGGAAACCAGCCCTGCCGACGAGTTTACGACGCTTTGTCCTACATCAAAGACTGCCATCGTGATGGTAAACGTATTGCTTACCAGATAAACGGCGATCCACATTTTTACAAAATACTTAAAGAACATCCATGTATCAATATCATGCATATTATTTCGCTCTGTCAGCATGGAGATCAATTCATAACACAGTACAAATGTTATGATGATACCTGCAATCGGCATGATAACTGAATTTGACAGTCCTTCGATCATACTAAAGATACTGCCATTCCATCCTTGTGGTGTCTGTCCAACCTGGCCCGCAATCTCGCTTGTCTTCTGATTGACATCCGTAAACATACGGTCCAGGTTAGAACTGATCATACCTGTTAGAAGTTCCCTCATCCATTCCTCAATCGCATCAAAAATTTGATTGAACATGGATCTCTACTCCTTTCTTTTAACCAAATAATCCACTCAAAAGCGGAATCAACTGTGTACCGATCAGGATCACACCACCGCCACTCATAAGCTGCTTAATTCCCTGTGATTTAGCACCCGGATTATCATTTCCGTAACCTTCCATCAGGTTGATGACTCCCCAGACACCAAGACCTGCACCAATCGCTACGACTAATGTCTGTAAGATTGTAATTGCACTTCCGAAAAATCCCATATTCTTTTCTGAATAAACGCTGTTTCTATGGTCTGTCAGCGTTTCCTCTCTCCTTCCCCTATTATTCAGACCTCTTTTTTTACTGGTTTTATTTGCAAGGTGATCTTATTTTTATCTTCACTTTCCTCTCCTTTCTGCCTGATCATCAGGGCTTTTCTTAAAAAAACGCAAAAAAAGAGCACATAGACGGATATCTACATGCTCTAACGCTTTTTATTTAATTTTTAATACTACACTTCAATTTGACAAACTGAAATTTGACAATCCATGTGAATAATAGTTTCCACATTCAAGAAAAAATTGCCTTGAAAATAGCACTATAATTATGAGTTCCTATTTTTAAATTTGCTGATAATTGTAGTTATACCAACTGTAATAAAAGAAATCAAACCACTAAACACGCATAAAAATCCAATTGGGACAAGAAAGAAATTCTCATGCAGCACCCCTTGTGCATCAATATACTCTACCGACAGTCCCTTCACAAAAAGCAGTATAATTCCGATTAAAATCAAGAAACTGCCTATAATCGAGCACACCATATTATACTTGGCTCTTCTGGTTTCACTTCCATCTTTGATTACTTTTTCTGTCATGTTGTTCATTTCGTTTTCTCCTTTAATCAAATAATCCAGAGATATTTGAAACACATCAGACATCAAAATAAGCATTCCTATATCTGGAAGATTTTTGTTATTCTCCCAGTTTGAAACAGCTTGTCTACTCACATTCAGTTTCATAGCAAATTGTTCTTGTGTCAATTTTTCTTTTTGACGAATGTTTTTAATTTGTTCTCCAAAATCCATGTATTTCACCTCCGTGTTTCCAGTCTATAATTCAACCAAGTTTTTTTCAAGAAAGTGCCTCTTGCATATCAAAAAAACAGACGCAAGAACCTCTTGCATTCCTATATTGAGGCTAATATTCCCTTCTCCAACATTTAAATTTCCCGTTTTATCTATTTCCTTTTTTTTACTGATATATCTTCCAGCAAAACTATAAAAGCACAAAACATTATTAACCAAAAATTAGGGTACATTGCCATTTCACCTTCACAACTTGAAATTTAGTTCAATTCAAATTTGTTTTTATAAAAGAATATCACATTTCTAACCCAAAAGATACTCTTTTTAGTTTACTTCTTCCTCTATCACTTCTTTCACATCCTCTTCTGTTACATTTACTTCATACATCTCAAACTCTGTATTCTGAGAAAAGACCAGTTTATGCTCCAGATATTTTTCCACATCAAACGCATTCCTTTTATCCGCATCCGACAATTCCTTATATCTCTTATGCTTTGTGATATCATATTTGTTACTAAGAAATGGCCGTACGCCTCGAAGCTGTAAGATACATTTATTTCCATCCATTACAGCCAGTTCATCCCGGCTCATCAATTCTTTCCCTGTCTTCTGATAATTCAAACCATAGGACTGACTTGTTCCTCTGGTATCAGAGGTATTGTAAAGATCGATGGTCTCTTTTCCCAGCGTTTCCGAGATTTCCTTTAACGTGGAACTTTCTTTTCCTCCAAGAAATAATACGGTATCGCAATTCCCCGTGATGGTTTCAGCAGCATCCTTATAAATGGTTTTCAACTGACTCTGCGACTGTAAAATAATAGAGGCGGAGATCTCACGGCTTCGAATCGTTGCGATCAGTTTATCAAATTTCGGGATCTGACCAATATTACTGAACTCATCCAGCAGTAATCGCACATGGTACGGAAGTCTTCCACCATGCTCATCATCTGCTTTATCACAGAGCAGATTAAAAAGCTGTGTGTACATGATTGCCACCACAAAGTTGAAAGTATCATCAGTATCACTGATAATGACAAACATTGCTGTCTTCTGATCTCCGATCATATCCAACTCCATCTCATCATAGGACATGATTTCCCGAAGCTCCTGGATATCAAAAGGAGCTAATCTGGCTCCACAGGAAATAAGGATCGACTTCGCTGTTTTTCCGGCGGCCAGCTTATATTTTCGATATTGTCTGACTGCAAAGTGTTCCGGATTCTCTGCTTCCAATTCTTCAAACAGTTCATCTACCGCATTCTTAAATTCTTCATCATCTTCTCTCGTTTCACTGGCATTGATGAATTCCAAAAGAGTAGAAAAGTTCTGCTCTTCTTCCGGTGCTTCATACCAGATATAACCGATCAGGGCAGAATACAGAAGACGTTCCGCTTTTACCCAGAAATCCTCCGTAGATTTTTCTCCTTCCCCTTTCGTATTTGCTATGATGGTATTCACCAGTTTTAAGATATCCTTTTCACTACGGATGTAATGGAATGGATTATAGTGCATGGACTTTTTAAAATTGATCGTATTCAGCACCTTGATCCGATAGCCGCCATTTACCAGCATCTTGCCACATTCCACAATGATGGTTCCCTTTGGATCAGTACAGACATAACTGACATTTGGAGTCATCTGCATAAGCTGAGGTTTCAAATAGAACCTTGTTTTTCCAGAACCTGAACTTCCGATCACAATCACATTTTTATTCCTGGCATACTTCGGCTGTTTTGGTCTGCTATTCAGCGTAAGCCGTTCTGTTTCGGTCAGAATAATGTTATTTTCAAATATCGGATCTACAAACGGTTCAATATCCTTCCGGTTGCCCCATCTGGCCGATCCATACTCTTCTCCATGCCGGAACTTCTTCGCATTCTTCGCTTTATAATACAAGATCAACCGAAAGATAAGCGCGGTCACCAATCCTCCTAACAGATCTTGCATATGAAAGCTTGGAAGCCAGTTGGTAAATGCCAGTTGGAAATTCATCAGCATCACACCGATTTTTTCAATCATACTGTCACCAATGCAATGGCGGTATAGCCAAAAGCATTTATCTGCAAGATAGAAGATGATCAGATACGGAATGCTTAATATCACCACTCTCTTCATCTGGATATTCTGCATCTTTTCCCGGATCATCGTTCCTGCCCTCTGACTTTCTGCCTCGTCTTCACTCTCTGACGTTGTTTTGCTTTCCTCTCCTGTGTCTTCTGTAGTTTCTTTCGGACAGAAGGCTTTTTCTTTTTAGACTGATCCAGCTCTACGCCTGCATATTCTTTAAAAGCAGCCGTCATCACGTCCACATCTTTCGATTTAAAAAATACCAGATACAACGGCGGTTCCATATGGGAATCCTTTTTCAGACTATAATCGATCCCATATTTACGGGCTACCCGGTCAAATGACTTGATATTTTGATCCGTGATCTGAATATTTGTAAGCTGTGCTCCCTGTGCGATCAGTTGTTTTATCGTCTGCTTTCCATGAGGCTTTTTCATCTCCTGTCGTTTTCTTTCTTTTTCTCTGCCCTTTTCCTGTGCTTTTCCTGTTTTGACAGCCTGTTTTACCTGTACCCGTTTCTGTTTCTGTCTGCTCATTCCATCCAGAAATTTTCTCATAGATGCCTTTAGCACACCGGTACTCATCCGGGTTGTCTGGACACACAGAGCTATGATTTTTTCATTCACTTCATCCTGCAATTAACCACTCCCTTTCTTCCCTTGATCCTTTTGGGGAAGCAAATAATAGCACTGCTTCTCAATGCAGCCCTTTTTTCTACCTTCCCACCAGTAACAATATTTACAAGACCAGGGTTTTTCTTCACTGTATTTTCTCCCCGGCATTGTTGCATTTGGTTCCACGATCAGGTTCTTATCTCTTCTCCTGTCCATCCTCATGTTCCTCCTAACAAAAAAGCGTTCACAGATTCCCTCAGGTTTCCATGAACGCTTTTTCTTACCTTATTTCTTCTTTATTTTTCTTCCAAGGACTACCACTCCACTTAAGCTCATTCCAAGCACAATCAGCCATAACAGCAAGTTGGTGTTATCCCCAGTCTTCGGTGCATCTTTAGAAGGTTTTCCCCCTTCCGGAGTACTTTCTTTTGGTTTTTCCTCATCAATCATAACAACCTTCTGCACTTCGGCGGTATCTTTTACTTCAAATTCCACATCCTTTGCAACCAGATAACCTTCCGGTGCCGTTTCTTCCCTGAGCGTGTACTTTCCGATCGGAAGCCTCTCTATATAATGTGCCTCTTCTGTAGATGTCCAGCTTTCTACCACTTTTCCACCTTCATCTAAGATCGTAAGTTTTGCACCTGGCAACTCTTTTCCTGCGATATCCTGTTTCGAGATCAACACCTTTGTCACATCATCTTTCATCTCCTGTTTCTGGATTTCTGCAGTATTTTCTACTGTAAAGGTAATGCTCTCAGCAGTTACATATCCATCTGCCGGTTTTGTTTCTGTCATCGTATAGGATTTTCCAACGGTCAGCTCCTTGATCACATGGGCTTTCTCTGTAGATACCCACTCATCGATTACATTTCCGTCTTCATCTGTCACCTTCAGATGAGCTCCTGGAAGTTCTTTCCCTGTGGTAAGGTCTGTTTTCGTAAGTTCTACCGTTGTCGGCTCATTTTCAAAAACAAACTCATAGGAAACCTTAACTTCTTCTGGTTTTCCATACTCAAAAGTGAATTCCTTTTCTTCATTCGATGTCACAAAGCCATCCGGCGCATAGATTTCTTTTACGATATAGGTCCCATCCACTGGAAGATCTGCTTTGAAAAGGATCTGTCCATTTTCATCTGTTGTTTTCTGCTCGATCAACGTTCTGGCTTCCATCAGGACTTTTCCATCTCTGCCTTTGATATCTTCTTTTGTAAATAAGCCGAAGATCGCACCTTCCAGCATACGTTCTGTTTCCTTTTCTTTTTTAAGGACCGTTACTTTTATCTTCTGACGGTTGTTCTGCCATTCTTCATCAAAAGTAATCACCGGTGTATCCTGGTCACGATAGGTCAGATCCACAAATCTAGGCTCTCCATCCAGTACAAAACCATGTGCCGTTTTCACTTCCTTCACATAATATTTTCCTACCGGAAGGTCTTCCATTTTTGCAATCCCCTTCTCATCGGTTGTGATCGTGCCTACCAGCTCATCTTTCTTATAATGATCTGCACTTACGCCATCCGCAGCCTTGATATCTTCTGCAGCATAGACTTCAAAGGTAACTTCACTTAAGTTTCCTGTGATATATTCAAAGAAATGTTCTACCGTTCCTTTCACATTATCCAGAAGAGTGATCTTCTCTAAAAATTCTCCATTTTTGTTGATGATCAGAAGCCCTTTTGGAACCTCATCCTTCATTTCCACTTTCTGTACTTCAGCAGTATCTTTGACCGTAAATGTCACATCCGTTGCTTTCAGATAACCGTATGGAGCAAACTCTTCATGAAGGGTATAGGTTTCTCCGACAACCAGACGCTTGATCACATGTGGCTTCCCTTTTACGGAAGTCCATTCATCAATTACTGTTCCATCTTTATCAATCACTTTCAGACTCGCACCTTCCAACTCTACGCCTGTGGTCAGATCTGACTTTGCGAACTCTGCTGTAGTCGGTTCATTCTTCTTTACGGCCTGTAAGGAAACAATCTTTGTCTCCTGTCCCTGATACTCTGCAACAAATTCCAGCACCTCATCCGAAGAAACAAAACCTTCCGGCGCTTTTAATTCTTTTACATAGTATTCTCCAAATGGAAGATTCAGGGTGCATGTTGCCATACCGTTCTCATCGGATGTCATTTCCTGTAATAAGGTATCTGCTTTCACAAGAACTTTTCCATTTGCCTGGATATCTTTCTTATTATAGATGCCAAACACAGCCCCAGATAATACCCGTCCATTTTCTGCATCCTGTTTTTCTACGGAAATAGCGACTTTCTGTCTGTCATTTCCTACGATTGCTTCTGCTTCAACGATCGGTGTATCCTGATCCTGATAAGTTAATGCAACCTTTACCGGCTCTGGATTTAATACAAATCCTTCCGGTGCCTTTGTTTCCACTACATAGTATTTTCCAAGCGGCAGATCCTTTGCTACAGCTTTTCCACTCTCTCCCGTTGTGATCGTTGTCACAAGCGTATCCTTTGCATAAAGTACGATACGATTTCCATCTGCATCTTTCTGATGATCCGGAGTGCAGATATCCTCTGCCGCACGCACTTCAAATTCCGCCCCTGAAAGGTACTGTTCTTTATAGATAAAGTCGTTCTCAAAACCGGAAAGCATCTCACCTTTCTTATACACAATAAGATTTCCCTTTACCGGCTGATCTTCATAGGAAACTTCAATGATCACATCTCCACTTACTCCATCTACTTCATAGGCAGTATCCGAATCCACGGTGATCTCTACATAGTTTTTGTTCACAACATATCCATCCGGTGCTGTAACTTCTTCAATACGATAGTGACCGATCTCTAAGTTTTTCGGTAAGATCAGGTATCCCTGGCTGTCCGTAAAGAAAGATTTATGGACTGTGACCGTAGGATAGGTTGTTACCTGTTCCACATATTTCTTATGATCCAGATCATAAATTTTAAATTCTGTGCCGGCTACTAACACCGGTTTCTTTGTTTCATCATCTTTTTTGATGATCTTTAACTTTGCGGAAAATTCTTTGTCCAACAGTACCTTCCAAACCTGCGGTTTATCCGGATTGTTCTCACTTATGGTAATCTCAAAATCCTCTACTGGTTTATAGTTATGAGGCGTGGTTGTTTCTCGTACAATATACGTTCCATATGGAAGCGGAATACTGCACGCATACCCTTTCTCATCTGTGAGCATTTCCGTTTTACCATCTGCTGTAAGGATGACTGGCTCTGCATGGGAAAAATCATAACTTCCATCTTCTTTTTTCTCCAGGCTGCTCTTTAAGTAAGCGCTGAAACCTGCCCCTTTTAACAGATCTGCATCTGTTTGTCCATTGTTCGCAACTTTTATGATCTGGAACGGCTGTTTCATAACAAGTTCTGTTGATTTCACAGTACGTTCTATCGTTGGAACTGTGCCACCTTCATAAGAACATTCCACATCATGCTCTGTCTCGTCTAACAGATATCCTTCCGGCGCCTGGATCTCTTTTACAAAATATTTTCCAAGATACAGGTCTTTTACCACCGCATCTCCCTTCTGATCTACTTTCAAGGTAGATACAAGATCACCGGCTCTATGGACAATTCCTGTTGTTCCATCTGGATGTACAATGTTTTCTCTCGCATATAGGCCATACACCGCACCTTCTAAAGTCGCATCTCCTTGTGGATTTGCCCCTGTTTCTGCATCTTCTTTGATCAGATGGATCTTTGCATAAGTACGTTCATTCAGAACATTCTTTGTACTTGTTTTACCGATATTGACATCTACCGGATAAACAGTTGGATCTGCCTGATAATTTGCCGGTGGCTGGATCTCTTTTACATACACAACATCCTGTGTTTTTTCTATGGTTACTTTAGAAGCACCCTTTTTATCTGTCTCAGGCATCTGCGTGATCAGATCTGAGCTCTCCTTATCACGGTAAACACCATAGATGGCTCCTGCCAGATGGTTTCCGGTGTCTTTATCATTCTTTACAATGGAAATCTCCGCCTGCTTTGTCCATGTAACATTCAGGCTTACTTTATTTGTTGTTTCCACACCTTCCCCGAAAAGAAAGGCAAGATCCTGGGTACTGGAATTCGTTGTCAGCTTATACGCAGAATAATCTTTTTTCAGGCTGCCTGCCATAGTAGAAGCGAATACTTCTGCGGTATCTTCTGCCTGTGTCAGAGGCGCAGAAAGATAAAACTTTGTGCCTCCCTGGATCGTTACCTTTGCTCCCGGTGTACTTGTACTTCCTGTACTCACGTTGTGAAAACGCACTCCGGATGGAAGGCTGATCGTCACACTCTGCTGTCCTGCCGCATGGAATGTGATTTCCTTTGTACGCTGTGTATCTCCTTCTATATAAGCCTTTACATTGGCATCGGAAAATGACATGGACACATCCGGTATCTCAGGCTTCTTTACACAATAATTGTAAATATCCATTGCTAGTTCCTGTCCTGTTGCATTGGTTCCATAAAACGCATCACTACTGCCATAAGCATAAGCAGCCGCCATATGGACAAGGATAAATCTCTTTCCCGCTGAAAAATCACTGTGCTTGTTCGCAAAATAACTTTCTGCACCTGCCGCATCGGTACCGTAATAACATACCTTTGCAAGAGCCTGATTGTCTCCGATTTTCGTAATCGTATAAGTTCCGGAACCAGGGCCAGGTTTTGCCGGCTGCACACAATAAGCTGTTGCTTTTACCTTTCCATAAGAAATATAATAAGGTGCCGTAACATAACTTCCCAGTCCATAATCCTCATATCGGTAGGTAGGTCCCTTTTCAATGGTTACCTGCTGAGATCCTACACCTGCATCTCTTGCCGCTGTCGCTGAAAAAGTCGCAACTTCTCCGGTTTCCATAGCCTCAAAATCCACTCCCTGATTTGCAGCCTGTTCCATTACATCATGTAATGCTAATCCCGATCCTTCATCAAAAGTATCCTGCTCTGTCATCTGTTCTACCAAAGCATCAAAAGCAGCATTTCCTTCTGATACATCCGGTGTCTCTGCTGGGACTTCTAAAGGCTTCTCTGAATCTGTATCATCTTCTTCCGTCTCTTTTGTTTCGGATTGCTCTGCATCTGCTGAAGGACTTTCACTCTCTTTTTCTATTTCCTTTACAACCACATTTCTGCTGATCTGATAGTTCGGATGTTCCTGATTGACCGGTTCTACATGATAAACAGTTTTATAGGTATCTGCATGGGATGTTGTAAAATCCTCTCCCTGCTCATTCTTTGCTTCTTCAAAAGTAATCTTTACTTTTGTCGCATCCTTGATCTCTAATCCTGTAAAATCTGTTTTTACATCAAAACTTGTTCCCACTTCCACCTGATGATCCTTTGCCAGAACAATTTCATCTTCATCTAGCTGGCTTTGTACCTCTTCCAAAAGAGGCAGTTTCCTTTCTTTGGGAAGCTCCGCAGCATAACTGCTGATTGGTGATAACACCGTAGATAAAAGAGTGACCGCTGTCAGCAATCCGGATACAACCCGCTTTGCTTTTTGTTTCACTTTCATGTTCTTAAATCCTTCCTTTCTTCTGAATCTTATTTATCCGTTATACTTGTTCATCGCTTTCCATCATTCTTTCTTGAAAATAATCCCCTCCTTTCCTGGTTTTGTGCTATTTGGGACAGTCAGCACTTTTGCCGAGATAACAGCACAAATATATGGCGGTATCTGCCTTTTCAAACAAACACCGCCATATGATTTCTACTGTCATCCTCATTTTGATTCAGACAATTATTTTTTATTTAAGATTTAAGCGTTTTCCTGTTCTCTTCCCCGGATCCGTTCCTATTTTAGAGTCCATATCTCCAAAACGTTTTCTCTGTCAGGACACGCACAATGCACATTCAAGGCAGGTATCACTCCGGGCAGGCTATTCTCTTTTCAAGGTACATGAAGTGTTTCTTACAAACGTCTTCATATAACGAAAGGAAAACGGCCTGTTTTACAGGGTGCTTTTTAAATTTTTTTGATTTTTTTTAATTTTCTTCTGCATCTGCATGTTTTTTCATGACAGAAAGTGCTCTTTGTATCATTTCACAAACACTCTGCTGTCTGATTCCAAGATAGTCCGCAATCTTCTCTTGATTCATTTCTTCAAAGTAAAATAACTGGATGATCTCTTTCTGTCTGTCAGTCAGACAACCTAAGAAATCGCGGACCATCTCTTTTTCAATATACTGGTCGAGAAAATCTGAAGCTGGATCTAGCAGTAAGATCCTGTCATCCGCATAATCGCTATACGAAACGAGTCTATGGTTTGATGCCACCTTAGTTTGATTTATTTCCATACGATCCGTTGCTTCCATTAACAAACGAATATACCAATTTTCGTTGTCAAAAAATTCTTCGTTCATAATGCTTCGATCTTCCTTCACATCCATGTATTGATAATCTTTACAGGAATGGAGTGGAAAGATGGTTTTCTTTCCGTTTTCCCTGTATAACACATACCCATTTGCGTAAACGGTAATATCACATTCCCCACTCAGAATTTCCTTTACTACAATCTCTTCTTTTTCTAACGCCTTTTCAGAAGGGACTCTCTTTGTCATACCTGCCACTTTTACTACTTTCTTTAATTCTTTTAATGTCAACATATGGACCACCTTTCTGCCTTACGGCTACGGGTGATCCATGAACTCTATAAAAATCTCATCACAATTAGCCACGAACTCACCCGTTTTTTTTGAACGGGAGCCCGCAGCTCCTATGTAATTACCTCCTTCGGCTATATCATACAAAATTCCGTATCATCTCTGATTTTTGCACACGAAACTTTGCCCTCTATATATAGAAAGGAAAAAGCCCTGTTTTACAGGTTAAAAACTCAAATTTTTTTAAATTTTTGAGAAAACAAAAAAAGCCGGCAAAACAAATGCTTCCACAGACACAGAATGAAATATCATCCTGCATTGTATCTGCAAATGTTTTGCCGGGCTCTTCATGATTCCAGTCAGGTTCAGCTCCTTGACAAACTCTTGCTATCAGGTGCAGCCTTGATGGTTCCAGCCAAATCCGCCGCTTATCCTAATAGCTCATTTTATTTAGTTTCCTTTCGGGAATTCATCACTTTTTGAGAATATACCCGCATTCTTTCTTTCAGTTTTTCGTCTTTGATATGCAAAGGCCGTACTGAAACAATATCATCTTTTACTAAAATCTCCAAAGTACTTCTACATTTCTTGCACTCTACTTCTGAATCGCAATGTGCGCTTTTTTCAATAAATGCTCCGCATACAGAGCAATGTACATGCCATCTGATAGCATCTGATCCCATAGGCTTCCTCCTTTAAGCAATAATAAAAAATTCCATTTTATTACTCAACGGATCAAAGGGAAATCAAATCCGCCTTATGAGCATCATGTTGTCCATTCCGTAAGTGCCAAAGCTGCACGAACAGCATGATCATCAAATCCCAGACCTGCTTTGTTGATCTGGCGCATCCATCCTTATTCTCTCCGGATTCCCACTCACCCAGGATACTAAGAATTTCTGCCGATTGTATTTAACAAGGTAATTCCAATTCTTCAAATATATCACCGGATAATTCACAAAGATCCGGGATCAAAATGATCGTATCATCAATCCGTAAATGAATGGATGGATCAAAAAATTCAACGGTTCCGCAAATCGTATGATACTGGCCTGCCGGTTTCATTTCCCGGCTTTCTTTAAAATAGGTTGCCTGTATCTTCATTCCAACAGAAACCATCTGTAGCTGCCTATCCAATCCACATTTTTGTTCTTCGGATAACATCTTCCTTTGTTCATAAAGTATTTCCTGTTTCCGTACGATCTCTTCAAATCCCCGAAGTGCTGCAAAAGGGGCAAATTGCTTCGCTCTGTGCTGCACATCCATAGGATATCTTTTGGAAACCGGTCTCGGAATATATAAATATTTCTGATAAGCCTTTGCCAGCATACTTCCACCTCCTACGCACGATGTCCCCCAACCTGATTATTTCTTTCCTGGTAGGTAGAACATTCCAACAGATTGGATCCCCGCATGATCGCATTTTTTCCATAACGCTTTTTCACCTGTAATACTGCTTCTTGCAGATGTCTTTCCTTTTCTGCTTTTATGGAATCCTGGAAAAGAGTATATTGCTGATAGCCTTCCGGCGTTATCTTATTTGCAATGATCTCTATCCGTCTGATCCCGGTATGTGGATCTGCAATCTTTCGATAAAGCGCTTCTACTGTATCGATTATTTCCCTGGAACGATTGGTACGATCCGGAAACCTTACGGTTCCTTTCGATGACTCCCTCTCAAAACGATGATCGTAAGCGATCCACAAGGTTACAGAATTCGTTACCAGTCCCTTTTCCACTAGATCCAGAACCAGTACATCTGTCATTTCTCTTACAACAACAGCAGCTTCTTCAAATGTGTAATTTCTCATCAATACCTGTCCATTGGAAAGACTATGCTCTTCTGTATGATAATTTTTGATATCACTCATTTTACAGGACTCACAGCCCCATGCATGATCGATCAATAGTTCTGCATCGATCCCAAACATTTTATACAGCCAGTCTTCCGACTGGATAGAGGCAAGTGCGATATCTCCCATCGTTTGGATTCCATATCCGGCTAATTTTCTCTCTGTTTTAGAACCAATGCGCCAGAAATCACTCAATGGTTTATGTCCCCATAACTGTTCCCGGTAAGAGATCTCATCCAGCATTCCGATATGATCCTCTATATGTTTTGCCACAATATCCATTGCGATCTTTGCAAGATACAGATTGGTTCCGATTCCTGCTGTTGCTGTAATTCCGGTTTCTTCCATGACCGCATCTATCAGTTTTTGTGCCATTTCTTTCGCTGTAAGGTGATACAGGGAAAGGTATCTTGTGACATCCATAAAGCACTCATCCACACTGTAAACATGGATATCTTCTTTTGCCACATAGTTTAAATAAATCCCATAGATTCTTGCCGAATACTCCATATAGAGCTGCATCCTCGGTTTTGCCACAATATATTCGATATGATCCGGTATCTCATGGATCCTGCAACGGTTACGGATCCCCAGCTTTTTCATAGCCGGCGTGATAGCAAGGCAAATGGTGGATACCGATCGGTCCGGATCTGCAACAACCAGATTGGTAGTAAACGGATCCAGTCCTCTTTCCACACACTCAACAGAAGCATAAAAAGATTTCAGATCAATACAGAGGAATGTTTCCTTCTGTTTCAAATCAATCACCTCCCATAAGTTGCCTATCTTTCTCTTTCCCATAAGCAATCAGATCTCATCCCAGCTCTTTTTCACACGATAGAGATCGTGTCAAAATAGGCAATTTTCAGTAAATCCATTGACAAGAAAGGAAATATCATTTATATTATAGGCAAGTAGTTGCCGTTCTGTTGTGATTCACATTATAGGCAATCATTCGCCTCTTGTCAAGAGGCAACTTGTTGATTATGGGAAATTTATTTCCTATCCCGTTTCAGCATCATACACAGGGATCCTGAAACGCCAATTAGAAAGTAGGTATTTTTATGACATTCGGTGAAAAAGTGAAAAATTTAAGAAAAAACAGAGGACTCAACCAAACCCAATTAGCCGATGCTGTCGGTGTCTCCCTTCGGACTGTTCGGGGATGGGAAATTGAAGGCCGTTATCCAAAGAAACATGACCTTTACCAGAAACTTGCAGACATTTTAAGCTGTGATATCTCCTATCTCATGACAGAAGAGGAGGCTTTTATTACAGAAGCATCTGAACAATTTGGAAACCGTGGAGCAAAACAAGCTCAGCAGATCTTAGAACAGGCCGCTGCAATGTTCGCCGGAGGGGAACTTTCTGATGAAGACAAAACAGCCTTTATGGATGAGATCCAGTCTTTATATCTGGATTCCAAGAGACGTGCAAAGAAATTTACACCAAAGAAATATTTAGATGCCAAATAGATGGGGTGATTATTGGACAGCCTATAGGATATAGTTTTATTGTCAGAAGTAACATTATCCGCTTCTGTTTGATTCATACACGAGGTGATATATTTGGGGAATTCATATATTTACAACAAAGTAGAAAAACTTGTAAAAAAGTTCAAGACCAGGGATCCTTTTGAAATATTGGAAGAAATGAATGTGATCGTTGGTGAAACAGACCGCTACGAAAAATTAAAAGGATACTGTTTCATGAGCTGCCAGACCATTTATGTTATGGTAAGCAGTTTTCTATCTGAGGAAGAGAAAAAGATTGTTGCCGCCCACGAACTCGGTCACATCATTCTGCATCGTTCCCAGCTCAAAATGGCGCCGATGAAAGACGATGTCTTATATAACATGAGGGATAATACGGAATACGAAGCGAACCTTTTCGCTGCAGATCTTATCCTGGATGATAAAGAAATCGCAAACCTGTCAAAGAACGAAGATTTGAATTATTTCGGGCTCTGTAGCTGCTTAAATTCCAGTCCGGAACTCATGAGCTTCAAGTTATACAGTCTGATCAAGCGCGGTCAGAACTACAATATGCCACTGGAAATACAGAGCAATTTCCTGGCTAAATAAAATTTGCCCGTTCCATACAACCGAACGGGCTTTTCTTGTATCCATATGTGAAGATTCTTTTATTTCAGTTCTCCATGCTTATTTTCAAATTCTATGATTGCCTGACGTATTAAATATAACACTTCTCCATTGATCGAACGCCCTTCAAATTCTGCCAGGCTTTTCAGTTTTTTATGCGTTTCAGCATCAATCCGTAATCCTAAATGCTTCTCTTTCTCCATGATTATTCTCTCCATCTCTATAAGTACATATTAAGTTCATATTTCAAGTTCATTTTAAGTACAAATAATGGTAGAATGTTTTAAACGGACTTATTTTAAGTACACTATATTTTTTCACGGAGGAATTCGATTATGCATGAAAAAAGAAAAAAATATTATCATATCAGGAAAGATTTATTCTGGTGCACCATCCTATTAGCTGTATCCTTTCTCATCGGTTATGCTATCCATCAATATCACGGTATTTTTCTAACACATTCTCTGAAAGCAGACGCCCCAAAAGAACGGATAGAAATAACCTTTGACGATCTGCAATCAAGCCTGAAAGATCTCTCTACATGCTATTTATGTGGAAGTTCTGATTATAGTATGATGGACTATTATCGAAAATTTGATACGGTTGGACTGATTTCCCTCAATGACTGGTACGTCTTAGATTTCCAACTAAAAGCATATGATGAAAACGGAAATGAAATACCAAATAAAACCGGTTCAAATATACTTTTTGGAAACACAGGCGAAATCACCTATTCCTCTCATGGAGATGTTTCCAGAGGAATGGCTGAGATAGATATCACGTTACCGGAAAACTATAAATTGAACAAAAGAAATCTAACGGATCATCTCTGCCAAAGTTGCCTTGATAAAGTTGCTGCTTCCTTAGAATATTGGAAATATAAAAATGAAAAGAAAGAACCAATCCCGCTATGTTTGGTCGATTTTAAAACTCTTGATATCTATTCCTTACAAGATTATTACCGATCAATTTTTATCCGGGATTATTATATAGAAATGGATTTTAAAGACAACTCTGTAGAAACAAAAGCCTTTTATCTGCCAGAAAGATAAAAATTATAATATACTGAAAAAACGACAAATTTGAATTGAGATTTCACCTGTTTTAAGAAATTTAATAACTGTTATATTTTGTTATTAAATTCTCCGCAAACCATTGAAAACACTCGATTTGCCGCAGGTGAGCTTTCCCTTATTGTTTCCCTTGTGTTATATCGTTCCACCAGTGTTTACGAACTCTGATAAGGGAAAATACAAGGGCAAAAAAATTATATAAAACAGTATAACACAAAATAAAAATGACATGGTGAACTGATTGAAATGCTTCTGATTTTTGTAGCAAATAATTGATTGAACGATAAGGAGATAAGATACGATGAGAACAATATTTGCAGAATATAATCCCGGACGAAACAGCATTGATGTTTATACCAGTGCAGACTATATGCTTCGCATTGACTGCTGGGAAGCAGAAAAGAATTTGAGAACCACACCCGGATCAGATTGTGCATTAAACACACTTGCCATTGATGAACCACTAGAATATGCGAGACTGTATCTTGATGGGAATTTACAGATGTGGGTAGATGCATAAGATTCCTTGACATTATAGTAATGTTCAAAAAAAGCTCTCTGTGCAATGCACAGGAGCTTTTTGTATGTAGACCTCTATTTATTTGTGCTGTCTGCATCAATTACAGACTGAATCTGCTTCATAAGGGCATCATAGTTGTCCTTGTTATCAATTCCGCCGAGCATTGGTTCGCCTACAATATTGCCATTTCTGTCAACAAGTATAGTTGTTGGAAAGGCCATGATTTCTGAGGCATATTTACCGGCAGCACTAGAGGAGTCAATTGACAGATTACGATATTTGACACCCTGGCTTTCAAGAACAGGGGTAGCCTCTTTGATAGCTGTTTTATTGCCATCGAAGGTCTCAGTGTTGATGCCAACAACTTCTCCGCCCATTGATTTGATAGCATCATTTAATTCGTTAAGCTTGGATAATTCAGCGACACATGGTTTGCAGCCGGTAAACCAGAAATTGACGACTGTTACTGCATTACCGGAAAACAGGCTGTCATCAACCTTATTGCCATCAAAATCCTCACCGGAAAAATCACTGAATATAGATGAGGCATTAGAGCTGTCCTTCTTGTTATCGTCTGATGATGTATTTTTGTTTTCAAGCTCTGCTATCTGTTCCTCGATTTTTCGTATGGTTTCAATATCCTCATTAAGTGTTTTAAGCTCATCGTCTGTGAATGAATTCTTGTTTGATTCTACGGTACCGGCAAGATAATCAGCATAATTTCCGTTTGGATCGGCGTCACTTTTGTTCATCATGCCAAATGCCTTGTTCCACACATCAGCGTGATCTGCAAAAAGCTGATTTTCCTGCTGATATAAATCATCAAGCCTGGAATCTGATTTGCCGGATTCTTCTGAGCCGGCTTCAGTCTGAGTGTTCTTAGAATCTGTTGTGGAAGCTTGCTTTACGCCACATGCTGTAAGTGATAATGCTATGCAGAGTGTAAAAATAGAAATAAATGATAATTTGTTTTTCATGAGTAATTTCTCCTTTAAAATAATAGTAAAATGTTTAATAGCTATCTGTTGTCATTTTTTTGACATGATTTTCCCATAAACCGGTAGCAGATGGCGTCCTTCGGACAGGCCTTTATGCAGGCACCGCAGCGTATGCACTCGGGGTGATCCGGTGTCTTACACACATCCACATCCATCTTACATGCCTTTGAGCATTGACCGCATCCGACACATTTGCTGCTATCAACGGTGATTTTGAGCAGGCTGACCTTATTAAATAATGAGTAGATTGCTCCAAGCGGACAAATCCATTTACAGAAGGGCCTGTAAAATAAGATACTTAGTACAATCACTGCAATTAAAATCATACACTTGAAAGAAAAAAGCTTTCCCAGCGCAGAACGGATAGCAGCATTTCCAATAGATAACGGTATAGCACCCTCTAAAACACCCTGAGGACAGATATATTTGCAGAAGAACGGGTCTCCCATTCCTATAGAGTTCGTTACAAGCATCGGAAGAAGTATAACGAAAACAATAAGAATGACATATTTTAGGTACCTAAGAGGCTTTAGTTTGGCTGTGGATAATTTCTTTCCGGGGATTTTATGAAGTAAATCCTGAAACCATCCAAATGGGCACAAAAAACCACATATAAATCTGCCGAGAGTTACACCGAGTAAAATAAAAAATCCGGTTATGTAGTATGAAAACTTAAATTTTGATGATCCGACAACTGCCTGAAATGCCCCTATTGGACAGGCTCCTGTCGCGGCAGGGCAGGAGTAGCAGTTTAATCCGGGTACGCATACTGTTTTTGCATTGCCCTGATATATTTTACCCTTAAATAAATTTGGAATATGAATATTGGTCAGCAGCGTTGCTGCGGCCTGTATCCAGCCACGTATTTTTGCCAGTTTTCTTGATAGTAATTTCTTTTCCTTATCCAATTCCGACACACTCCAAACATAGTTTTATTGCTTTACCAAGCACTGTAGCCGCCTCACCTCTGACTGCACCATAGCTTATCATGGATACACCAAGGATAAGCAGAATGATTTGACATGTTTTTTGGTATTTCAACATAATGTTGCTCCTTTTTGTTGTATTGTTGACCAGCTGACTTTGGTATTATACAATATAGGTTGTAAAATTATTGTTAAGAAGCAGGAGAACATTTTGAGATTATTAATTGTTGAGGATGAGAAACAAATATGTGATATGGTTGCAAAGAGTCTGTATGCTGCCGGTTATGAGGTGGATACCTGTTATGATGGGAAAGAGGCTCTTGAATGTATACTGTCGGAGAATTATGATCTGATAGTTTTGGATTTGAATCTGCCGGGGATGGATGGCATGGAGCTTCTTAAGGAGCTTAGAAAATACAATGATGAAACTAAGGTTTTGATATTATCTGCAAGAGGTCAGATTGCTGATAAGGTAGAGGGACTGGATGCAGGAGCAAATGATTACATGGAAAAACCATTCCATCTGCAGGAGCTTGAGGCACGTATCAGAAGCCTGACAAGAAGGAAATTTGTACAGAATGATATATGTCTTAAATGCGGAGAAATAAAGTTTGATACGATTAAACGCGAGGCATATGCAAAGGAAGAGCCGGTTCCACTGACAAGAAAAGAGAATGGTATTTTGGAATATTTACTTATCAATATAGGCAGACCGGTGAGTCAGGAGGAGCTGATAGAGCATGTGTGGGATGCCACGGCAGACAGCTTTAGCGGAGCAATCAGGGTACATATGTCTTCACTTAGAAAAAAGCTCAAGGCGAAGCTGGGATATGATCCCATTCAGAACAAGGTAGGTGAAGGCTATAAAATACGGGAGGAGTCTGACAGATGAAAAGAATGTCGCTACAGTGGAGACTTACGTGCATTACTACATTGTGTATTGCTATTATATGTGGCTGCCTGACTATGTTTGTCTATAAAAATGGTGTGCATTACATCGATTCTCTGCAGGATGCGGTAGAGTCACAGTGGGATGAAAAAGGAAACAAATCAGATGAAATATATATCAGCATACCGGACGATAAGTGGGATGAGTTTGCGGATGAATTTTCGTTTCAGGTGTACAATAATAAGGCCGACTATAAAAGAAACAGTCTGATAATCACGGTTTTGCTGGCGCTTTTGGGAGGTGTCGTCACTTATTTTATAAGCGGGCATGCACTCAGACCAATCAGGGAGTTTTCAGATAAAATTGAAGAGGTACAGGCTCAGAATCTGTCTGATTCAAGAATAGAGGAAAACAATGTTAAGGAACTGAACCAGCTGGGTATTTCTTATAATAAGATGCTTGAGCGTCTGTCGGAAGCATTTGAGATACAGAGACAGTTTACTGCAAATGCAGCACATGAGCTGCGTACTCCATTAGCGTTAATGCAGGTACAGCTTGATTTATATAATTCTGCCTCTCACCCGGGAAATGATGCAGACACTTTGCAGACCATAAAAATGGTTACGGAACAAAATGATAAATTAAACAGGATGGTAAAGACTCTTCTTGACATGAGTGAGCTTCAGACGGTGGGAAGGGATGATAAAATTATATTGGATGCTATTGTTGAAGAGGCTTTGGCAGACCTTGAGCCTCTTGCCGTGGAAAAGAATATAAAGCTGATTGGAAAATGTGAGGATGCCACTATGACAGGCAGTGATATCCTTATTTACAGGCTTGTATACAATCTGGTTGAGAATGCCATCAAATATAATCATCCGCTCGGACAGGTTACAGTAACCGCATATCAGAGAAACAAGCATGTTTATCTGTCTGTAGAAGATACGGGAAGCGGAATACCAAAGGAGCTTAGGGAGAGAGTGTTCGAGCCATTCTTCCGTGTGGATAAATCCAGAAGCCGGGAGCTGGGTGGCGTAGGGCTAGGTCTTGCTTTTGTCCGTGAAATCGTTAGAGTACATGATGGCAGTATTTGTATCAAATCAGGCAAGACTGGGGGAACGATTTTCGAGGTGACTTTTGCACAGCATTCAATGTAGCGTTCCATTTTACACATTTGTCAACGCTATTAAAACAGATTTGCTAAATGAGAAAAATAGAATAATTTGTTATTTGACTGAGAATAATTTCTTCTCAGCGTTTCCGACAACTATTTTCTTTCCTTTGACGAGAGTGTAATAGAAACTGTGTAAGTTCTGATGACCTGCACTCCAAATTTTGTCAAATACCAGAATTGTCAGTCAAGGCTGTAACCCTTACCTTGACTGACAATCCGGTATTTAAAACAGGGTAATCAAGCAGGTAATAGAAAAATTATCAGACAACTTACTTACACACTTTTTTAGACATTCCCCCTTTGACACCTTCTCACTTATTCTCTGATAGATTTCCTTTATCTCTGCATCATTTTCCCCATTTACAACTAATATTTTTCCATCTATGTTCACGACAACATATGAATGGCAGGAGGCATGAGTATAGCGGATATAATCTCCGAAGATATCGTTTTTGAAGTTACCCATAGCATGCTTCAGTTTTCCAAAACCATTAGTTCTGTAATCATTATCGTTCTGCAATACATTTTCTTCATAAGAAATGCTATCAATTTGCGAATACTCCCTGTATAATCATTCCATCCTTTTGCTTCAATGTTAAAATCACGATCATTACAACGAATCTGAATGCTTCCCCAAAACAAAGTCCATATAATAAACACAATAGCGGAAATTGCGATGATCAGATATATCACACTTTTTTGTATTATACTGAATTTTTAAGCCTTCTCCGGTTGCCAGCTTTTTCTTATAAAAAAAGTAGGAGTAGAGAATGCTAATGATTGCAGCTGCCATAATGCTTATAATATACACAACCAATGCAGCCATGCTTTTCCCAAAAAGTCCACAAAGCATACATAAAATACCTGATGCCATCCATAATTTGCCGCTAAATCTATGTGTTTCCCTAAAGTGGAGAGGCTCTATTTTCATCTGAAATCACTAAGACTCTTTCAACTATCATCATCTTTTTTAACCTAAAATCAATGCACATATTTTTTCTCTAAGCAAGTCGATTACAGTATCTATAAATTCTCCAGCAAATAAAACAGAAATCAGAACACCTCCCATACAAGCCAGAAAAGCTGCCTGGAGCCAGTCTTGGTAACAGATCACTGTTCCTATGAGCAACGCCATAATTCCGAATCCCAATATCTTTTTTGCGATTGCCACCATATGTACCAGTAACTTCACTCCGGCACCTATGATTGAAATGATGAACCACAATGGAACCAATAACACTCTTCCTGCCAATTTTAAAATAACCATATCCATCCTCCTATTTTACCAGCCACGGCATATCATGATTTACCTCTGCCCTGTAATATCCGTTTATCGTTGAAGGGGCATTGAACAATGCCGCAAGTAAATATTTCTTGATATTCTTGATTTTACTCGTATTTCCTTCCAGACAATGCAGCACATACTCTACATGGGAATAATCCAGTTTCATGAATTTTCCTCTTACCAAAGCTCCTGAATACCAATTGCTTGCAATCAATACTTTATCACTCTTACACATAACAGTCTCTACGATCAGATCCACGATTTCATCAATCTGATTTTTGTCATGAGGATGACTCACTAACAAAGAATCATAATCCAGATTGTCTTTGATCAGAGATTGATACGCATGTAATGTTTCCATCTCATCCTCTTCGGATCCTATCCCATCTGCAGATACGATATGATTAGATTTATTCTCACTAAGATTAGTATTGTTAATATTAGTATTATTAGAGTTTGAAATGTAAACTTCTTGAAGTTTATTTTCGGGACTTCTTGAAGTTTGTTTTTGGGACTTCTTGAAGTTTGAAATGTAAACTTCTTCTATCTCTTCTTCCTCTACAGAAGTTTGATTTGTAAACTTCACCATCTTTGATTTTTCTTTTTTCTCTTCCTCACACCCCTCCTGAATAAATGATTTTACATAGATGATCGTAACCTTTCCAAAGCCCTGCCTGCGCTTTTCGACCAAACCGATCCCTTTTTCATCATCCAGCTCCTGAAGAGATTTCACCGCTTTATTTCTGCCACAATTCAATAATTCCATGATATCTTCAATGGAAAAATAGATATATGCCCGATTTTCTTCATCAAACCACTGATTCTTAATGGATAAAGACATTCTGTCCAGCATCAAACCGTATAAAATCTTCGCATCACTGGAAAGATCCTTGAAGCACTCATTGGTAAATAGAGCTTTGGGTATTCTGTAAAAACTAAACTGATCTGCTTCTGTTCCATAAAAATATTTAAAATTCATTTTTTTGTCCATGTATCTTCCTCCCTTCCTTTCTCTCATAGAAGTCCTTTTTTTAAACTTCTGTATCTCTTCTTTCTTTGGGTTATCTTATTTTGACACCCCTTATTCATGTTCTCTTTTCCATTGTTCCAGTAATTCCTCAATCACCTTTTCCATATCCGCTTCCGAATAATCTTCCGGAAAATATTTTGTGAGTTTCTTTCCTGATAACACCACTTTTCGTTCCGGTGCTTTTACCGCAATGCAACTATTGAAAATCGAGATCATAAATCCCTGATTCACCGATCCTTCTTCCAACTGTTTTCTCAAAACTGTAATCTGCTTTGGTTTAATAAATCCTGTATCTCGGATATACTCGTAGATCCATTTCTGCATTTCCTTATCAATGTAGGAAATATCAACGGCAATGGTAAAATTCAATTTTTTTGCATCTACCATATCTAATAACTCCGGAATCAATTCTGTAAGGCGAATGTAACGCTGAACATTACGAGCACTCTCTCCTACCTGTTCAGCTATAACTACATCAGTACGATACTTCGTGCCATTTTGGCACAAAGTTAAATCGTTTCTTACCCCTTGTCTCTTCATTGCCTCCAATTTCATTCTATAAGCAAATGCTTTTTCGCTCGGAAGTAACTCTTCTCGTTGGATATTGGCATCTACCATAGCGATGACTGCATCATCATCGGATAATTCTCTCACAATTGCAGGAATTGTTGCCAATCCAGCTATAACAGCCGCATGCATTCTTCGATGACCTGAGATCATCTCATATCCATTTTCACCATCGGACCGTAACAAAACTGGTGTCAATACCCCGTAGGTCTTTACACTCTCTACTAAATCTGCCATCTTTTCATCATCCAATACTTTGAAAGGATGATCTTTAAATGCATGTATTCTGTTGATTTCTATTTCCATTGCAGACTCTTCATTGACTACTCCTAGCAATTCATCAATGCTTGTCAATTTGATTTTTTCTCCACTTCTACTTTTCATTTTCCAAAACCTCCTGCGTCAGATTTTCATAAGCCATAGATACTTTTCCATTTGGACAATGACAATAAATACTTTTTCCTTCCGCACTTGCTTCAGCTACCTTAACTGATAGTGGAATGACATTTTCAAAGATAGAAATCTTAGATCCATAAGTTTCTCTCACTCTGGAAGCAATATCTTTGGCGTAATTAGTACGAAAATCCACCATTGTCAAAAGAATTCCCTGTATCGTCAGCTTCCGGTTCAATCTCTTCTTTACCATAGAAATAGTCCTGATCAACTGTTGAAGTCCTTTAACCGGCAGATATGCAGCTTGTACAGGTATCAGAACCGTATCAGAAGCTACTAAAGCATTGATAGTCATCATGCCTAAACTCGGCATACAATCAATCAAAATATAATCGTATCGTGATCGCATCGTATCAATATATTCCTTCATGATCAGTTCTCTGCTCATTACATTACTCATGGTTACTTCCAGAGCAGATAACTCAATATTGGCCGGTAGGAGATCCAATTGTTCCTCATGATGTAAAATGCCTTCTTCCTCAGCAATTTCCTCGTCATTGATAATATTCATCATAATAGTTGCAAGTGTAGTTCCAATATCGTCCGGTTCTACATATCCAAGACTAGCTGTCAAACTTCCCTGTGGATCCGCATCGATTAACAATACTTTCTTTCCATTTCTCGCTAATCCTACTCCAAGATTTAAGGTTGTTGTACTTTTTGCAACTCCGCCTTTCTGGTTTGCTACTGAAATTACCTTTCCCATTCTTCTTTCTCCCTTCTGATATTTTCTCGCAGATATTTTTCAAATGTACTTCGCTTAATTAGAACTTTTTTCCCAATCTTATAAACTGCTCCTGCCTTATGCGATAATCTTACGATTGGCTTATATCCAAGCTCGTAATAATCCATAGCTTGTTTATAACTTATAAATTCATGTTGCATAAATTCTATATCTTCATCATCAATAAGATTAGAAAACATCCATACCTTTCCATGCATCTCAACTAAATTCCTTTCTCCGATTTGTCATCTTATTTTTCATGAAATTGTTCAAGATATTCATCAAAGATTTCTCTGTTTATCAAAACGATTCCATCCATTCTGTAAATCGCACCCGCATCATTTGCAAGTTCCATCAACTTTTTATGTGACAGGCTATATACGATTTCTGCTTGTTGATAACGAAGAAATTTTCTTCTAAGTCGACGGGCTTCTTCTTTTACCTCTGAACGTTTCTGTTGGTTATAGTACATATTTTCTGTTTTCAAATCTGTTTCTCCTTTCAGCTTTTACTCAACCACAACGGACATTGTTAATGAATAAAAAAAGGGCACTCTCTGAAAGATTTTTCTTTCAAAAAGTGCCCTCAACAATCTATATTGTTAGAGTAGTATTACTGACAACTAATCACCATTCTTCATGATGATTCATGTTGGAATACAAATTTGTTGTCAAATTGTTGTCAAAGAAAATTTTTGTTGTCAAATTGCGAAGTATTTTTACTCACTTAGTACAGTTTTGCTCCTGCCGGAATCTTATCATCAAGAATCAAAACATTGAGTCCTTCTCTTCCTTCTACAAGATGTGTAGCGGAGATAATCATACCGCAAGAATCAATTCCCATCATCTTACGTGGTGGAAGGTTTGTAATTGCAAGTAATGTCTTTCCTACTAAGAATTCAGGCTCATAGTAATCGTGAATTCCGCTTAAAATCACACGATCTACGCCACTTCCGTCGTCTAATACGAACTTCAGAAGCTTCTTAGATTTTGGAACTGCTTCACATTCTTTTACCTTTACAGCACGGAAATCTGACTTGCTGAATGTGTCAAAATCAACCATATCTTTGAATAATGGTTCCACTTCTACATTAGAGAAATCATATGTTTCTTTCACTTCAGCGATTGCTTTTTCCACTGTTTTTTCAACCGGCGCAGACTGTGCAGCATTATTAGCTTCATTCTTTGCGGCTCCCATGCTCTTCATTGTGGGGAGCCTTGCAATCTGCAATTTACATCTCCACATATCCCTACGCCCCTCTATTTTCCTGATGTTCTACAATCCGCCATTTTACAGATGTCTCTATAAGTCTACGCAACTTTTCTACTTTTGGGCGTAAATCGGGCGTACAGTGGGCGTATGTCTCAAATCGCTATTTCCTCCCTTTGCAGATAGTCATTCAGCACCCCAAATTCCTTTTCTTTCAAGTCCTTTGTCACGTCTGCATAAATATTCATGGTAGTGCTGATATCCGCATGACCTAACACGTCCTGAATCACTTTGATGTTGATTCCTGATTCACACAATCTTGTGGTAAATGTATGCCGGAGTGTGTGGCAACTGAACCGGGGCAACAAAACAACTTCTTTCTTACCATCAGTCTTTTCCAATATCTCCTGATTGCAGTCACGCATGATACGTCTAAGAGCCTTGTTCAGTGTTCCCTGATGTTGTACGTTGCCGAAGCGGTTCACAAACACAAAATTCGTATATCCATCTACCCGTACCTGACACAAAATGCCTTTCTCTTCCTGATATTTCTTCTCCTGCATAAAGGCTTCTCTCACATTATCAAGCATTGGCACAGTTCTTCTTCCTGCTTTTGTCTTCGGAGTGTTTACCGAGAAATAGCATCCGTTCTTGCTGTGATTGTAATACACCAGTGTATGATTCACGCTGATTGTACCATTCTCAAAGTCCAAATCTTCCCACCGTAAGCCAGTGACCTCTCCCACACGCAAGCCAGTACCGAGCATGACCGTAAATATCGGATTCCAGTGATTATACTGTCTGCTATTTGCAAGAAATGCAGTAAATGCGTTTTGCTCCTGAACCGTCAACGCTCTTCTCTTTTCCACGTCAAAATTATGCGACTGTTTCAGTTCTTTCAGGGCGTTATCCGAGGGATTACTTCTGAGATATTCGTCCTCAACCGCCAAATCAAGCACCTGATGAAGCACTGTATGAATGTTGTCGATAGTGGAGATCTTCAACATCCGTTCATCTGCAAGCATATTATAAAATCTCCGAACATCTGACCGCTTCATTTTTGCCACTTTCAACTGTCCGAAATCAGGGTATACAAATTGATTGTACATATACTGGTAATTCTGAAAAGTGTTGTCTTTCAAACCCTTTTTCAGTCCTATCCACATATCGTAAATATCGTTCAGCGTCACATTCTTAGCGTCCGTCCTGATACCATCGCTCTTGTCTCTTTGTATCGCCTGCTCTTTCTCTCGCAGTTCTTCCAGTGTCCTTGCATAAACGGAATGTCTCTTCCCGTCTGACGTTCTCCACCGAAAATCATAACTGCCATCTTTGCGTTGGGATTCTCCCTCTTTTAATACTCTGCCTTTTCTGTCTTTTCGTCTTTCTGCCATAATCAAAATCTCCTTTCCTGACTATGACAAAAACCGATACTATATTTATAACACATCACTATTCAGTTTTCAATCATCAGATAGAATACATTCTATCCATGTATTCATCTAATTTCCGGCGTTTAATCAGGCGTTTCGTGCCATTCCACAGAACGAAGGAACATTGTTCGGATTCTGTCAGTTTCCGAAGTTTGTTAATGCCAATACCTGAATACGCCGCCGCTTCTTCTAAAGTTAGATTACTTTTCTCCCAAATCGGAATCTCTCTTCTCAAAAAACTCTCCTTTCCTTATTTCTACCGCATGGTATATTGGTACACCCTTGCGGTGTTTCTGCTATAAAATCGGTTTTGCCATGCTTCATTGTTTCTAATATTTCTTCGCCATAAGAGAAAACTTTTTATAATCATCATAGATTTTTCGTTGCGAATCATTCATTATCCCTTGTTCCACCAATAAGCCGATATAGTCCTGATTATCCAACTTCCCAATTTCTTCAAAAAGTTTCAAAGACGGAGCAACTGAAATTGACAGCCAGTTCCATATCTTATCCAGCGTTTTCTTCTGTGGATTTATTGTCAGTTTTACTTTCCCCACATCGCGCATGAACTCTTCCCACGGTGGATAAGTTGGATAAAGCCTTTTTCTTGTAGTCCTGCTATTCTCCGGCTTTTGCAAAAATCTAACCTTATCATTCAATACAGATAATGCAATTCCTGCAACGTCTCTTTGATGTACCAATTCCTGCACGACCTTTACTGCTTTTTTCTGCCGGAACCTAAGTTCGTATCTATTCCAATCAGTGTCTAATTCCTTTCCATACTTTTCCGCTTGTTCATAACCCTTTTCATAGAAAACAATTCTGAAATCACTTGACTTACTTCCCATGTACAGACTTTTTCCATTTTCTTGTAATTCCTCTTCTTTGAGTTTATCCGAACGGTTTTCTGATATATCCTGCAACTGACTGGAAATCAATCCCTCATTTTTCAATCGAATAAGCTCAGGAATACTCAAATACGTCTTTCTGTCATCAATCGCTAAATCTAGTCGGGGAAAATTCACATTGTATCTGCAAACCCTTTCTAAGAAATCAAACCACGTTTCTTGATTGATTGTAAGAAAATTCTCATAATTCCTGCACCCCGAACCACTCATAAGTATCTGAAATCCCTCATACTGTGCATTTCCCGTAGGTTTCAGAATCTTAATATTATCAAATCCGGCTATCAATTCATGTCCTGCTATGCCTTTTCCCTTATAGTGAAGTTCCATAAGGTTCAGTGGAATCCGCAATATATCCTCTATGATTGTAAATACATCAATATCTTTAACCGTTATCTGACACCAGTCAATCAATGCCGACAATTCTTCTTTCTGACGAGTTACTCCCCTGTTAGTATAGGGGAGTTCTGAAAAACTTTTGTTTTCCGTTCTTTACCACCTGCCTTTTCTTTTTTGTGGCTTCGCCACCGCCCGAAATCTCTCCCCCGACCTTTCACGCTGTACGGTTCGTGGGGAGATTCCGGGCGTGACTGCCTACGCGCTCTTGCCGGAAACAGTACGAATCCCCTTACATGTCACTCTCTCAACCAGTGTCGGATAATTCCCTCTCATCACATAAGGGTCATAGACTGCATTTTCCAACTCTACCACGGAATACGGTTCAATCTTTGGAAGTTCCGTTGCTTCCAGCCGGATATCCACACTATTGCCAAGTTTCATACTTCCGAGGTGAAGCCTTAACGCTTCCACTTCCTCTGTTTTCTTTCGGGTTTCCTTGTCGTATCGGTAACAATAATCTGCACCCATGTAACGAAGTTCCCCAAACGCTTCTTTTACCTGCTCCTTTGTTAAAGTAATCTGCATACACAATTCTCCATTTCTCCCCGTTCTGCCGATAGGACAGCCATTCTTATTTTTACTGTATTTTTATGACGTCATATTGGTTCAGTTATTTCTAAACTAATTGTATATTAACATACCGTTTCCTGTTTTGCAATAGAAAAGTTTAGTTTTTTATAAACTTTATGTTTCTTTTTTTCTGAACTTGTGTTATAGTGGACTTATGAAGAGATATAACGAAATTTGAGCAGATATGAAAATGGAGGGTATACTCATGAACACTATCGCAGAACGGATTAAATTTGCCATGAAAGTAAAAAACAAGAAACAGATAGAGATTGTACGGGATACGGGTATCAGCAAAGGAGCGTTCAGTTCCTACCTTTCAGGACAGTACAATCCCAAACTGGACAAACTCCAACTGATTGCAGATTCTTTAGATGTTGATGTAAAATGGTTAAGCGGAGAAAATGTACCTATGCAGACCGCAACGCAGAATACAGATACCGTACAGCAGTATCTCTTTTACAATAACAGTTGTTCCGAATATCTAATTGATGATACTTTTGATACTTATATCGGGTTGATGAATGAACATTCCGCACTAGTTCCACGTTTTCTTGTCCTTGTTAATCCGAGTATGAATGAAATGCACCTACTGCCAATATTTATCAAGAAAGACAGTTCTAGGTTTTATAACTGTCCGCCTGCACTTCTTATCCCTAATGGACACAGCACTTTTACTAAGGATTTTGACAGTGTTCATATGGTACTGGAAACTTCTGTAATTTACTATTATGGAATCAACACAGAGACGTGTGAGCCGGAGATAACAGAACTCACCTACTCACAGTCAGAGAAATGTTATCAGATTACAGACGGTCAGTTTATCCGTCCGATTGAAGAATTTGAAAAAGAACTGGCAAAAGAAGCACTCTATCTCAAACAGAACGCCCAATAATAACAGACAAGAGGACTTGCAAGGTTTCTGACCTTTCAAGTCCTCTGCTGTATCACGGTGTTATTGGTAACGTCCGTTCCGTCAAGGACTGCCCTACGGCGTATCGGCTTCGCCTTGTTCCTTGACCTCACTGGTTTTTCGCATATTATTAAGATTCCGACAAACTGAAAGTTGTCACCATGTTCATCACTTATTTATACACGTTTGTAAATAATGGGATCATCGTATCCAAAAGTCCGCTTTCCGTTAACTTCCATAATTTCAGATACTTCCAAACAACTATCAGAAAACTTTTCCCAAAGCTTAAATGTCATTACTGGCGAAAACTGACTTGTGCTGCCTCCCTCCCAGATGCCATCATTTTCATGATAAAGTGCCGGAGTAAACTTTTTAGATTTTTTCAGTTCACTATAATCAACATTTTTCATAGAATCATATGAAAATGTATTTTTGTCTTCTCCTTCCGGAATCTCATAGGAGGAAAGTAAAATTCCATCTTCATTTTCCGTAATAAGGAAAAGGTGCGGTGATGCATGACGTTTACCATTGGTCTCATAGTAACTTTCTTCAACAACAAATTTTCCATTGAAATCTTGAGGAATATTATTTATTTTGTCATTGCAGACTGTATTTACATGTTTAGCATAAGGATATATTTTTCCTGCTGTCTGCATCATATTAAACTGCTCTTTGTTATCAAAATGTCCCGTCATCATACCAATAAAATTATCAAGTTTCATTATTTTACCTCCATAAATTCCTATTTCTCTATTTCTTTAACGTATATTCTACTATGTTTCTCTTATATTCTCAACTAAAATCATATGAGCAATAAGGCTTCTTTAAAGAGATTCACAGTGTCCGAAATCCCTTGCATGTATGCCACTCTCCCATATTCAGAACTTTTTTTATTACAAGCCGATAATGCTTCATCAATAACTTCCCATTGTTTCGCAGAGAAGTCATTTCTATCCACCTTTTTTACTTTTTCACTGATTCGTTTTGTTGCTTCTTGATACTTCTTGTCAGTTCTCAAAGTTTCCTCCAGTGCTGTGTCCATTCTATATCCGGCAATTTCTTCTAACACTGACTTCTTCCCTTTCGGCTTTAATACAATATTCAATATGGAATCTTCCCCATGTTTCTGATACTCCTGCTCTAAGTTCTTAAACAACTGAAATCCCACCAATACTCCTGCTTCAAAATATATATCGTCGTGAAGCATAGCAAAATCCGCCACTACATCAAACAGTTTATCATCTTTCCTATCTGCTTCTGAGTATAAATGTTCCAGTCTATAAAAAATCTCATCATAGGATTTTTCAATTTCTTTCTCATAGTTTTCAAAAGCATCTCTTCTCGAATCCGCTCCATAAATCATAAATGCCATGATATTTTCCAATTTAACTTTTTCCAATAATTCTTTTAATTCGGACATCATTCTTCCCCTTTTCTTTCTGCTCCCCATTTATTCAAAATGTTTGTCATGTTCTGCTTACATTCGTCCGTCATAGAATCTTTCATAATCTCTAATACCTGCCTAATATCCTCAATTAACAACTCACACTTGTTTCTATAATGGATATTCTCAATTTCTTCTCTCCGCAAATTCTGAACGATGTCAGCAATCAGCAAAATGCCCGCCTGCACTCCCAATTCCATATACACACACGCATTTTCACAAGTCATAGCGTTGACTAATGATAATAGTTCCGACGCTCCATTACTGTCATACTCTAAAGCGACTTTTTCATATTCTAAATATGGCTCATCTAAACGTGCTTGATAATTTCTTTCCTCTGATTCCGGCGGTAAACCATACAACAAATAATCTACAAATCCTCTAACCGTAGCCTTTTCAAATATTTCTTCAACTAATTTCATATGTTCTCCTTTCGTTTTGTTATTTTACCTACTTCTCTATTATATTATGCCGTCGTTTTGCCGTCAATATACTTTTAGCCGTCACTTTGACAGTATAATGATGTTAGAATCACAAGGAGGTTATATCTATGCCGTCTGACGCAGTAAAATTTACATTAAGAACCGAGCCGGAACTATTGAAAAAATTTCGTTTTGTTGCTGAATATAATGCCCGTTCTGCCAATCGTGAACTGGAAGTTTTGATGAAAAAACACATTGCCGATTTTGAAAAGGCTCATGGAAAAATTGAAATTGAATAGACATCACATCATTCATTTTAACCCGAAAAAGGAGACTGCCATATATCAATAGCAATCTCCTTTTTTCTCTAATGAAATATTCAATTTTAAAATATCGGTTTCTGCCAAAGTCTTAAAAATCGGGCGTAAATTGGGCGTAAAATCATAATTTTTCTCTTCTGTTATCCTCAAAGAATCCTTTATTTATGCCGTTTTCAACCATTCTTACTTATCTAAACTCTTCATTGTTGGGAAGCATAATACATCTCTGATCGCTGCAGAATCAGTCAGGAGCATAACCATACGGTCAATACCGAATCCGATGCCACCTGTAGGAGGCATACCGATCTCCAGCGCATTCAGGAAATCTTCATCTGTGGTGTTGGCTTCCTCATCGCCCTGGGCCAGCAGTGCTTCCTGTGCTTTGAAGCGCTCTCTCTGGTCGATGGGGTCATTTAACTCGGAATAAGCGTTTGCCATCTCCCAGCCATTCATGAAGAACTCAAAACGCTCTGTGTACTCCGGATTCTCCGGTTTTTTCTTTGTCAGCGGAGAGATCTCAATGGGGTGGTCCATAACAAAGGTAGGCTGGATCAGATGCTCCTCTGCGAACTCCTCGAAGAACAGGCTCAGGATATCACCTTTCTGGTGTCTCTCCTCGAACTCTACATGGTGTTCTTTTGCAGCGGCTCTTGCCTCTTCCAGGGTATGGATCTCGTTAAAGTCAACGCCGGCATATTTCTTGACAGCATCCACCATAGTAATTCTCTCGAACGGTTTGCCCAGATCCATCTCCACGCCATTGTAAGTGATCACAGTGGTACCCAAAACCTCCTGCGCCACATGGCGGTACAGGTTCTCTGTCAGGTCCATCATTCCCTTGTAATCTGTGTAAGCCTGATACAGCTCCATCAGCGTAAATTCCGGGTTGTGTCTGGTATCCAGGCCCTCGTTGCGGAATACTCGTCCAATCTCGTATACGCGCTCCATGCCGCCAACGATCAGTCTCTTCAGATACAGTTCCAGGGAGATACGCAGCTTAAAGTCCTCATCAAGAGCATTGAAATGTGTCTCGAAAGGTCTTGCGGCTGCACCGCCTGCATTTGCCACCAGCATAGGGGTCTCCACCTCCATAAATCCCTGGCCATCCAGGTATTTACGGATGCTGCTGATGATCTTGGAACGTTTGATGAAAGTGTCCTTTACTTCCGGGTTCATAATCAGGTCCACATATCTCTGACGGTAACGCAGGTCTGTGTTGGTCAGACCGTGGAACTTCTCAGGCAGAACCTGGAGGCTCTTGGATAACAGTGTCACAGCAGAAGCGTGAATGGAGATCTCACCTGTCTTTGTTTTGAAGACTTCGCCTGTGATGCCTACGATGTCGCCAATGTCCATTTTCTTGAAATCCTGATAGGATTCCACTCCGATACTGTCACGTGCCACATAAGACTGAATGTTGCCCTGTAAATCCTGCACATTGCAGAAGGAAGCTTTTCCCATGATACGTTTTGACATCATGCGTCCTGCTATGGTTACGGATTTTCCTTCCAGCTCTTCAAAAGCATCTTTGATTTCCTGGCTGTGATGGGTTACATCGAATTTGACGATCTGAAACGGGTCTTTTCCGTTTGCCTGTAACTCAGCTAATTTTTCACGGCGGACCTTCAATAACTGGTTGACGTCCTGCTCCTTAACATTCTTTGACTGCTCTGCCACTTTACACACTCTCCTTCATCTATATGTTTCTTTCAATCTCCAGAACCTTATATTCCATAACTCCGGAAGGCATCTCTACCTGTACGGTCTGTCCTTTTTTAGCTCCGATCAAGGCTTTTCCTACCGGAGACTCATTGGAGATCTTGCCTTCCAGGCTGTTTGCCTCTGTGGAACCTACGATTTTGAATTCAATCTCCTCTTCAAATTCCACATCATATACTTTTACCTTACATCCAACACTGATGGTAGCCAGATCCACTTCATCTTCCACTACGACCTCAGCATTTTTCAGGATTTTTTCAATTTCTTCGATTCTTGCTTCGATATCGCGCTGCTCGTCTTTAGCCGCATCGTACTCTGCATTCTCAGACAGGTCACCCTGCTCTCTGGCCTCTTTGATCTTACCGGCTACTTCTTTTCTTTTGTATACCTTCAAATCATGAAGCTCATCCTCTAATTTTTTCAGTCCCGCATACGTAAGAATATTTTTCTTCTCTTCCATTTTTATACACCCTTTCTTCTATATTATAAAGTAAGAAGAGGGTCTGCAGGGCACAAAGCCGGACAGAATCCCATATTCTTCTCCCAGTATAATCCATCTTTTTCAGGTTTCATTAACCTAACAGTCATAATATTATAAGAAAAACCCACCAGAATGTCAAGAACAATCTCATATTCTTACATTTTCACATTCTTGACAAATAATCCATAACACTTCACATAGCCTGCACTACTACCCACTATCGCACTATCACACTATCACTTTGAATCTCCAGAAGCTTTCGCCCTAAACACACAGTCATGCGGGCATGGGTATCTCTCATGCAGGCATTCCCGCGTCCTTAGCGAAGGCAAGATCCACCGTTTACGGAAACTTAGACACGAGGGCTCTCCCGAGTGCTCTTAGTTGCAGTTAACGGTTAGCTTGACTGAGCGTTGCGGGTGTCTGCATGAGAGATACCCATGCCCGCATGACGTCCGCTTAAGCCACAAACAAAACATCAAAACATCTCCACAAGCCTCTCAAGCTGCTCATACGTCTCTATTTCATTCACCTTCCGTCTGACAGATGCCGAGTGAGGCATTCCCGCTGTATACCACGCAACATGCTTTCTCATCTCCCGCATACCGGTATACTCCCCTTTATACTCAAGCTGCAGACGTGCATGTTTCAAAATCATCTCCCTGACATCCGAAGAGGAGGGCTCATCCGGCATGGTGCCGTTCTCCAGATAAGACCGTATCCTGCTGAATATCCATGGATTTCCTCTGGCCGCACGGCCGATCATAATGCCGTCACACCCTGTCTCCTCCAACAGGCGCTTTGCACTCTTCGGTGAATCCACATCCCCGTTGCCGATAACCGGAATGGAGACTGCTTCCTTTACCCTGCGGATGATATCCCAGTCCGCCCTGCCGGAATAATACTGTTCTCTGGTCCTGCCGTGCACTGCAACTGCTGCCGCACCTGCATCCTCTATGATCTTAGCGATTTCCACCGCATTGACGCAGTCCTCGGTAAATCCCTTTCTGATCTTGACCGTCAGTGGTTTCTGAATAGAGGATGCGACTTTTTTCACAATCTCTCCCACCAGTTTCGGATTTTTCATAAGGGCAGAACCTTCCCCGTTATTGACTACTTTCGGAACCGGGCAGCCCATGTTGATGTCCAGGATGTCAAAGGGCTGTTCTTCTATCTGCTGAGCGATAAATCCCATCAGCTCCGGTTCTGAACCGAAAAGCTGCAGGGAGACAGGCCGCTCCCGGGGAAGGATCTGCATCAGGCTCTTTGTATTCTTATTCTTAAAATAAATGGCCTTTGCGCTGACCATCTCCGTGCAGAGAAGTCCTGCGCCCTGCTCTTTGCAGAGCAAACGAAATGGCAGGTCCGTGACTCCTGCCATGGGTGCGAGTATCAGGTTGTTCTCAAGAGTTACATTTCCGATTGTGAGTTTCATATTAACCTCTGCTCTTCTTCGTTTTTTCAAAAATGATCCTGAGACCGGTCAGCGTAAGCTGTGTATCGTACACGTCGATCATATCCGTCTCATCTGCAATGATCTTGCCCAGTCCTCCGGTTGCCACTACTTTCAGGTTCTCTATCCCTGATTCTTCCTTTACTTTCCTGATAATGTATTCCACCTGCCCGATATATCCGTACACAAGCCCTGCCTGCATACTGGTGATGGTCTCCTTAGCCAGGATGGACGCCGGCTTCTCTATGGCGATCTTCGGAAGCTTGGCAGCATCCTGCCACAATGCTTTTGCGCTGATCTCAATGCCGGGGGAGGTGATGCCCGCCACAAAGCATCCGTCCTCTGTGATCAGGTCATACGTGGTGGCTGTCCCAAAATCAAGGACAAGAACAGGTCCGCCGTACAGTTCATAGGCAGCCACAGCGTCCACAATCCTGTCCGCCCCAATCTCCTTGGGGTTCACAGATGTTACACGGATGCCTGTCTTACATCCGGGTCCCACATGCAGCGGATAGGTGTTAAAATATTTTATGACGCCGCTTGCCAAAGAATGCATAACATCCGGCACAACGGAGCTGATAATGGCATCTTTTACCGCGTCTTTGGAAATTCCACGGTATTCCAGCATATTGCACATGAGAATACCGTACTCATCCGAAGTGCGGTTCTGTCTGGTCGTCATGCGGAAGGTTCCTTTTAACTCCTCCCCGTCAAACACGCCCAGGGTAATATTGGTATTGCCCACATCGATCACTAAAAGCATATTCTATTCCTCCCCTTCATTCAGGGTTTCCTCCACATCTTCTCCCAGGAAAAATACCCTGTAGTAGAGTTCCAGCGATTCCAGCAGTTCCTGTTTGTCTGCTCTGATCTGCTTGATCCGCAGCACACTTCCTATATCATCGTACATGGCATCTGATTCCAGAGCTTCTGTCTTGAACTCCAGACTGCCGTCCTCGTCAAATTCCAGTGTCAGCACTCCACCGATCTCCTCTGTGTAAAGCACGCACATAATATGCAGCTCATCCTGCACAGACTGGGGAAGTGCGGAAAAATCCTCATTAAAGTAGTATTTATGCTCATAGGCACTGGCGCCGCACAGCACTATCTTATCCTTATACATAAACTCTCCTTATACCATCCGTCTTATACATCATAACTAGTAACTATTCAGCCAGCTGAATCGTTACGGGTATTCGCCCATTAAAAATCGCTTCGCGATGGGGCGAATACCTGCCACCACTACTCTTTTGCACGGTCAGCGCAGTAAATGCGCAGACCTGACTGAACAGTTACCACAACTATACATATCCATACAGCCCCCGCACAGATACTTCACCTGCAAAAATGGTCTCACAGGCACCTCCCGGGGTCTGCACAAGAAGCTCCCCTGCCTCATCAATACCCAGACAGGTTCCCACAAGCTCCCGTTCTTTTTCCATAACCTTTACTTCCCGTCCTCTGCTGGCAAGAAGCCTGTCATATTCCTTCTGAAAAGGCCGCAGATTCCCTGCTTCTAAAAAGCGCTCATAATTCGCCTCAAAACGCTCCAGAATCGCTGCTGCCATCACATCCGTCTCCGGTGCCCGGCCGCACTCCAGCTTCAGGGATGTGGCCTTGTCCTTTATCTCCTCAGGGAACTTCTCCTCTGTGAGGTTAATACCCACTCCGATGACCACATGGGATATTTTCCCTCCCTCCATGGACATTTCCGTGAGGATTCCGCAGAGTTTTTTCCCTGACATGACAAGGTCATTGGGCCATTTGATCTGCGCTGTCCTGCCTGTCACATCCGCCACTGCCTGTGCCGCGGAAAGCCCCATGAGCACTGTCATCATGGGAGCACGCTCGGGGGGCATATCCGGACGCAGAAGCAGGGACATGGCAAGACCGCTCCCCTTGGGATCTGCCCAGCTTCTGCCCCTTCTTCCTTTTCCTTTTGTCTGGTTTCTCACCAGGAAGACCGCGCCGTGAGGCGCACCCTTCCCGGCTTCTCTTTTTGCCCAGTCATTGGTGGAATCTGTCTCCTCAGCAAAATTCCACGGTTTTCCCAGCCATACGGTCTTTAGTTCCATCTGTCCTTATGCCCCCAAAGTCGCTGCCATTACAGCTTTGATCGTATGCATACGGTTCTCCGCCTCATCGAAAACGACAGACTGTGCAGATTCGAATACTTCATCTGTCACTTCCATATCTGTCAGACCGAAGCGCTGTCCCATCTCTTTTCCGATGGTGGTCTCCAGATCATGGAATGCAGGCAGGCAGTGCAGGAATATCGCCTCACTTCCCGCGTTCTCCATAACCTCGGCGGTCACCTTGTACGGGGTCAGCTCACGGATACGCTCTTCCCAGACTTCATCCGGTTCACCCATGGACACCCATACATCGGTATAGATCACATCCGCATCCTTTGTCCCTGTTTCCACATCTTCCGTAAGTGTGATGGTACCGCCGGATTTCTGGGCAAATGCCTCACACTCTTTTACAAGCGCATCATTTGGGAAGTATTTCTTCGGTGCGCAGGCAACAAAATGCATTCCCATCTTGGCACAGAGGATCATCAGGGAATTTCCCATGTTGTAGCGCGCATCACCCATGTATACCAGTTTTACGCCCTTCACTCTGCCCAGGTGTTCCCGGATAGTCAGAAGGTCAGCCAGCATCTGTGTGGGGTGGTATTCGTTTGTCAGGCCGTTCCACACAGGCACACCTGCGTATTTTGCCAGCTCTTCCACAATCTCCTGTCCGAATCCGCGGTATTCAATTCCGTCATAGATTCTTCCCAGAACCCTGGCAGTGTCACGAATACTCTCTTTCTTGCCAATCTGGGAGCCTTTTGGGTCCAGATAGGTGGTTCCCATTCCCAGGTCGTGGGCTGCCACCTCAAAGGAACAGCGAGTCCTGGTGCTGGTCTTTTCAAAGATAAGAGCTACATTTCTGCCCTTTAATGTGTCAACGGGAACTCCCTGTTTTTTCTTTTCCTTTAGCTCAGCCGCCAAATCAATCAGATATTCAATTTCCTCAGCCGTAAAATCCTTCAGTGTCAGAAAACTGCGTCCTTTTAAATCCATCTTACTTATCCTCCTCATTTACCACGGCCCAGCCGCGTATCTCTTTAGTCAAATCAGAACATCCCTGGAAATCACCTGTACAAATGCAGGAATATCCATACCATGCAGCCGGTACAGCTTCCCATACACTGCTTCCTGAAGCTGCTCCAGCGTATAGATCCTGTATTTTGATACCCTGCACAGCTTTGCGGTTGCCTCCAGTAAAGCCAGATACAATTCCCGGTAATTCCAGTCCTTGGAGAGCTTCATCTCCTCCGCCAGAACCGGCAGGATCACCTCTGTCATATTACGCAGAAACAGACTGGGGTCTCTGGAAAGCTGGTACGTATCCATCAGATATTCAAAGACCAAATCATCTAAGTCTGTCAACTGCTTTAAATAATAACACTCTTCTTCTGATTCATCAATATAATATATTTTTCCCCTCAGCCCGTATATTAAGCGCATGGTGTCATAATACCCGAGTTTCATATGTCGCCTGCTTTTTCTTCTGTCAAAATCTATGATGCTTCCCAGGCTCACTTTGGGAGCCACTGTATAAATTGTGGTTTCTTCGGGAATCTTTACCTTCTTCTCCCGTCCGATTCCGAAAATCCTTACCATAATAATATTTTCGTATCCACGGTCCACCAGGGAACTTAAGGGTACATTGTTGATGGCTCCGCCGTCAATGTAGCGTTTGCCGTGAAGACGTTCATTCTTAAACAGCGGAAAAATATAGGCGCTTGCCAGCAAAAAATCCTTAATAAGCTCCGGGTCACACTGCTTCACATCAATATCCAGCTCTTTCTTATCATCCACATTGAAGGTCAGGACATACAGATCCACAGGGGAATGGATGATCTTCTCCTCATCAATACATTCCGCGATCAGCTCCTTCAGCGGCGTCACATCAATACCGCCCTCTTTCATAAAATCAAAGGCGCTCTTCAGCATATCCACATCCAGCTTCTTCTGATGGAACAAAAGCTCCATTTTCTCATCTTCCACAGACATAATGCTGGAGTAGGAAATATTTTCCCAGACCTTCTCCGCATTGGTCAGATCATCCATGCAGATCAGGGCGCCGTTCAGTGCCCCCACGCTGGTGCCTGCAATGCCTTTGATCTTCACGCCCGCTTCCCGCATGGCTTTCCATGCGCCGATCTGGTATGCACCCTTTGCGCCGCCGCCCTCCAGAACAAGACCATATTCCTTTGTAAGGTCAATTACCGGTTTCATGACTGATGCCTCCTCTTACCTATGATGCAGTCTGCATCCTGGATTTTTCACCCTGCCCTGCACACAATCACCCTGCTAATAAAATGCCGCAGAGGGGCTGTCACATATCTGCAACTGCCCCTCTGTCTTTATCATGCCCGACAGTAAATGCCCGCCGGAAGTTAGTTTTCTTTATCTGTGACGATCTCTTTCAGAGATGCCGCAAGACCTGCGATTCCCTGGATATCAGACGGAATTATGATTTTTGTCGCCTTGCCGTCCGCTGCCGCTTCAAATGCCTCCAGGCTCTTGATCGTCAGTACGCTCTGATCTGCACCTGCGTCTTTAATAAAACGGATACCATCTGCTTTTGCCTGCTGTACCTTCAGAATTGCCAGCGCCTGGCCTTCAGCTTCCTTGATCTTCTTTTCCTTCTCAGCCTCTGCACGGAGAATAGCTGCCTGTTTCTCAGCCTCCGCATCCAGGATTGCAGATTCTTTCTTACCTTCTGCTACCAGAATAGTGGATTTTTTCTCACCTTCTGCTCTCAGAATGGATTCACGGCGTTCACGCTCTGCCTTCATCTGTTTCTCCATGGCCTCCTGAATGGCTGCCGGCGGAATGATATTTTTCAGTTCCACGCGGTTTACTTTGATTCCCCACGGGTCCGTTGCCACGTCCAGAGACGCACGCATCTTGGTATTAATGATCTCCCTGGAGGTCAGGGTAGCGTCCAGTTCCATATCACCAATGATGTTACGCAGTGTAGTGGCTGTCAGATTCTCAATTGCCATGATGGGATTCTCCACACCATAGGCAAACAGACGCGGGTCTGTGATCTGGAAGAATACAACCGTATCAATCCTCATGGTAACATTATCTTTTGTGATGACCGGCTGCGGTGCAAAGTCCACAACCTGCTCTTTCAGATTCACACGTTTTGCGATCCTGTCAACAAACGGAATTTTAAAGTGAAGTCCTGTTCCCCATGTCTCCTTATACATTCCCAGGCGTTCAATGATCATGGCGTGTGCCTGGGGCACGATCCTGATACAGGACGCTATCACGATAAGCAGAAGTATAACCGCAATAATCAGTAATACTGTTCCTACATTCATATTATTTTTCCTCCTCTACAATTAGCTTTACTCCCTCGACCGCCACAATTCTCACGACTTTTCCTTCATCGATAATTGTTTCGTCCTTGGATTTAGCGGACCATTCCAGTCCATTTACCACAGCCTGCCCGGTACCTCTCAGATTATCTATGGTTTTTATAACCACGGCCTTTTCGCCGGGAAGACTGTCTACATTTGTCTTTGATACATTTTTGTTCATGTACTTTATTGCTATCGGCCTGGTAAAAATAAGCAGGAGTATAGAGATCGCAAAAAACAGTATGATCTGCAGCCATAAAGGTCCGCCTGCCAGTGCTGCAAGAAACGCGGCCAGTGCTCCTCCCGCAAACCAGATGGTTGTAAGCCCCAGGGTGATGATCTCAACCACCAGAAGCACCCCCAAAAGGATCAGCCACATCACTGCTATGGAACCTGCTGTAAAAGCTGTAAAGAATGTCAACATACCCATCTCTCCTTTCCGGATGATTTCAGGTAAAAAAAATCAGTCCTTTACGAATAATATATCCATTTGTTGATATTATATCGTAAAAGACTGAAAATAACAATATTTTTATTCCGCTTTTCTCATTCTTTCCGTCACGCTTGTCCTGCACATACTCCTATAACACAGCGCGGGAACCGCAAGCACAACCAGTACGAGAACCGGGAGACAGAGCAGTATGGGTGTGACCGTAAATCTCCAGCTATAGAAGAAAAGAGCGTCTCCTAAGCCGCGGATCGCTGTGGCATTCAGTATCCCGCCTAATATGACGGACGCTGCGCCTGTAAAAAGCGCGTACAGAAGGCCTTCACATCCCAGCATCCGGCGGAGCTGTGTCCCGGTCATCCCCACTGCCTCCATCATGGCAAACTCCTGCTTTCTGGACAGGACTGACGTCACCATGGTATTGATAAAGTTTAAAACACCAATGGCCGCCAGGATCAGTGACAGAAGCCCGCCAACTATGACGTACATATCTTTATCTTCCTCAAACTCTGCGGCTACTGTGGCTTTTGACGTATAATCCAGGTCTGCATTTACATTTTCGCAGTAGTTGGAAAGCCATTTTTCCATGTCAGCCTCTTTGTCCTTTTCCACATTGAAAAGTGTTCTCATGGGCAGCCTGTCTCCGATAAAATCCAGGTATTCCCGGTCAGGAAGTACGAAATTATATTCAAATACACCATAGGACTGAAGTCCGCAGGCATAGGGCAGATCCCCTACAGCCATCACCTCATACTCTCTGCTGCTGCCGTCATCCAGGCGGACCGTCACTTTGTCTCCGACTTCGTAATAATTGATCCGGTTCTCATCCGGGCCCAGATGTCCGAACTTTGAGGTTATCACGTATTTTCCTGTTTTAAACTTCTCCCAGTCCAGTTCCCCCTCCGAGAGTTCCATCTTCTCATAGATGAGGCGTCCGATTCCGAATATTTTGCCGTCTATAATGTCAAAGGTGCCGTTTGCAATGGATTCCTGGTAGGCTTCCTCTGCAAAATATTTTCCCAGATATGGCTGTGCCTTTGGATTCTGCAGTATTTTCTTATTAAACGCAGACCGCTCTTCCTCCGTAAAATTAGGTTGATTTATATAATTCATGTAAACATTGGAGATTTCCTCCACCCCGCTCTGCTCTGACAGCACATCCAGAAATTCTCTTGTCACACCCTCCACCGGTTTATCAATGATCGTAGGGTTATCAAGACCGGCTTCATATACGGAATAATCGCTGACCGTGGCGGAGGCAATGAATTTATCCATATCAAATCCGCTTACAAGCCCGTAGACACTGTTCAACAGCACCAGTCCCAGAGAGAGGGAGGTGGTCACAATGACAACTTTCTTTTTATTTCTCTGCATATTGGCTGCCGCCATGGTCCAGGGCTTTACCTTCTTTGTCTTCCTGCCCTTTTTCCCGGCCGCTTTGCTGTTCTGTCCTTCCGTATACCGTACAGCCTCCACAGGTGAGACGGAGGATGCGATACGGCACGGTTTAATGCAGCTTATATAGACCGTCAGAAGGGAAAAAACAGCGGAGGCAGCAAAGATCCACAGTTTTAAAGTCACCTTCGTATCCGCTGTACTGGAAAACACCAGATTTTGCATCACAATGGGAAGTATCCATTTTCCTGTCACACCGCCCAGCAAAAGACCCAGAGGAATGCCGTACAGACAGAGCATATAGGCCTGTCTGCGCACAATCTTCCTGAGCTGTCTGCCCGTTGTGCCGATGGTCTTCAAAAGACCGTACCGACGGATATCATGAAACACATTGATATAGAAAATGTTGTAGATGATCAGGTAGCCGGATATCAGGATCACCAGCAGAAGGGCAGCCACAGGAAGCATATCTTCTATATTGATATCCATTCCCATGTAGGCCCAGTTGATTCCATCGCTTACTGTATCCTTGGGGAATCCGCACCTCTCTGCCAGCGCCTCCATCTTCCCGGTCAGATCAAAACTATTACGAAAATTAAAATCCGCCATGATCCTTCCCGTATAACCGGATGCGTCTATATTGCTTCCCATGGCGGAAACCGTGGGTGTGGGCGCCAGCTCATCCGCCAGTTCTCTGGACACCAGCATGATCTGGGACATGGAAATGGTATCTCCCTTGAAATAGCCGGTAAGTGTAAAAGTCCGCTCGTATTCCCTGTCACTGACTGTAAACTTGAGAGGGACTTTTTGCCCGACTTCGCAGGGTATGCCCATGGCTTTTAAAACCAGGTCGCTGGTGACAATCTCATCCGCAGCCTCCGGCATGCGCCCTTCCTCAGGATAGCAAAAGCTGAACTTTGCTTCCAAATCCTCGTAATATCCTATTTCTGTTCTCAGTTTTTTCAGCGACTCGTTCACAGCTTCGCCTACCACGATCCGATAGGACACTTCTTTTAACTTCTTATCCTTTTTGACTATATCGTACTCTTCCTGTGTCAGGTATTTGAATCCGCCGTGGGCGCTTCCTCCCACCTGGCGCATGGTGGCCTCCTGCTGCTTCTCCACAATACTTCCGCCGATGGTAAAGACCGAGGTAAAAAGCAGGGCAGTCAGGGCTATGGCAAGAACAGCAATGAGGTTTCTGCTCTTGGCTGCCTTTCTGGTCCTGTCAGCCACGCGGCGGATGGCTTTCCGGTTCTTGACTTTACGCATCTGCCTCACCGCCCTTTACGATTCTTCCGTCCTCTATGCGGATGATGCGGTCAGCCATCTGAGCAATCTCTTCATTGTGAGTGATCATAACTATGGTCTGTCCGAATTTCTCACCCGTCACTTTAAGCAGTCCCAGTACATCCTGGCTGGTATGGGAATCCAGGTTTCCGGTAGGCTCGTCAGCCAGAATAATGGCAGGCTTTGTGGCAAGCGCTCTGGCAATGGCAACTCTCTGCTACTGTCCGCCGGAGAGCTGGCTGGGCAGACTGTTCAGCTTGCTCCCCAGGCCAAGCACCTCCACTATTTGATTTACATAACTTTTATCCACGTCATTTCCGTCAAGTTCGATGGGCAGAACAATATTCTCATACACGTTCAGAACAGGTACCAGGTTATAGCTCTGGAAAATAAAACCGATCTTGCGTCTGCGGAAGATGCACAGGGAATCTTCCTTGAGCCGGGAGATATCCTTGTCATCCACATAGACCTTACCGGAGGAGGGACGGTCCAAACCGCCCAGCATGTGCAGCAGCGTGGATTTCCCGCTCCCGCTGGTCCCCACCACCGCCAGGAATTCGCCCCGCTCCACAGCCATGTCCACGCCGTCCAGGGCCTTTACAAGGTTATCCCCTGTACCGTAATATTTTCTGAGTGCTTCTGTCTTCAATACTTCCATATCTTCACCTTTCTGCTGCCCGTATCATGTGTATCTGCAGGGACAGGCAAGTAATTTTTTTTACTGTCCTTATCCTATCATTTTATTCTTTCCACATTATTTCGGAAATCTAACACTTGTGAAAGAATTGCGGCTGCCGGTACTTGATGATTATAGAAAATTTCATTCTCCTATTGCCTTTCCGTTAAAAATGTAGTATGCTAGCATTATAAAGTCTTAATAAATTTTTTATGGAAATAAAATATTTGTGAAGTTTATATAGGCTCATAATTGGATGGGCGTCTCTACCAGCTACCGTAATAGCTGCCTATAAATTTCCGGATGAGGAATTGTGCCGGAAATCAGCAGTTTATGACCGGTAGTATTTTTTACGGAATTTTTTAAAGGAAAGGAGGCAGAACTATAACGACCCGGCGGCGGTTCATCCATAAAAAATAACATTAGCTCGTATAATGAGTGGAGGCAGGAGGAAAATTTATGAGTTTAGAAAAAATATTTCATTTAAAAGAAAATCACACGGACGTTAAGACTGAGATTCTGGCTGGTGTCACCACATTCATGACCATGGCGTACATCCTTGCCGTAAATCCCAATATCCTTTCAGAATCCGGTATGGACCGGGGTGCGGTCTTTACAGCTACCGCCCTGGCATCCTTTATCGCTACCTGTCTGATGGCAGCGCTGTCCAACTATCCTTTTGTATTGGCTCCCGGCATGGGGCTGAACGCGTATTTTACCTATACGGTTGTTATGGGCATGGGATTTTCCTGGCAGATGGCACTGAGCGCGGTATTTGTGGAAGGTATCATCTTCATCGTACTGTCGCTGACCAATGTGCGTGAGGCTATATTCAACGCCATACCCATGAATCTGAAACATGCGGTATCCGTAGGTATCGGCCTGTTCATTGCATTTATAGGACTTCAGAATGCCAAGATCGTTGTGGACTCCTCAACACTTGTCACCCTGTTTTCCTTTAAGAGTTCCATCAAAAACGGGACTTTTCAGTCTGAGGGTATTACCGTGCTGTTAGCCCTCATCGGACTTTTGATCACAGCCATTCTTCTTGTGAAGAATATAAAGGGAAATATCCTGTGGGGCATTCTGAGTACCTGGATCCTTGGTATCCTCTGCCAGTTTGCAGGGATTTATGTGCCCAATCCAGAAGCCGGCTTCTACAGCCTGCTGCCGGATTTCTCCAACGGTATTTCCATCCCCAGCATAGCTCCTACTTTTATGCATATGGATTTCTCAAAAGTGTTTACCATGGACTTTGTAGTCATCATGTTCGCATTCCTGTTCGTGGATATGTTCGATACACTGGGCACTCTGATCGGTGTAGCTTCCAAGGCTGACATGCTGGATGAAAACGGAAAGCTTCCGAAGATCAAAGGCGCTCTCATGGCAGACGCTGTCGGTACCGCTGCCGGTGCGGTTCTCGGTACCTCCACAACCACCACTTTCGTGGAAAGTGCTTCCGGCGTAGCAGAAGGCGGACGTACAGGACTTACAAGTCTGACAGCGGCCCTTTTATTCGGCCTCTCCCTGTTCCTGTCACCTATCTTTCTGGCTATTCCGTCCTTTGCAACGGCACCGGCGCTGATCATTGTAGGCTTCCTGATGCTGACATCCATCACGAAGATCAATTTTGAGGACTTCACAGAAGCGATCCCGGCATTCATCTGTATTATCGCAATGCCGTTTATGTACAGTATCTCCGAAGGAATCTCCTTTGGCGTTATCTCCTACGTGGTCATCAACCTTGTATCCGGAAAGGCAAAGGAAAAGAAGATCAGCCTTCTGATGTATATACTGGCTGTGCTGTTTATCTGTAAATATATTATGATATAACCACAGCATCCGGTAACACAGCCGTTCCCCGGAATGTCCGGGAGAAAACCGCCCCCATGGTTTCTCTCCCGGGCATTTTTAATTCTCATAAAATCTGTTATATCCTGCCGCGCTTAAGGTAAAGAAAAAACTCCGATCCTTTCCCCTGCGTGGATTTCACCTTAATATACCCGTTCTGTTTTCTCAATATTTCCCTGGTAAGATAAAGCCCGATTCCTACCCCGTCCTCCTGCTGTACTGACTCAGCTCTGTAAAACCGCCGGAAGATTCCGGCTGTGTCCTCCTCCGCGATCCCGATACCCTCATCTCTCACAGAGACAGCAGTATACAGCTCATATTCTGTCACTGAGAGCGTGATCTTACCTCCCGGCCGGGAATATTTCACCGCATTGTCCAGCACATTGTAAAGCGCCTCCTTTGTCCACTTGAAATCATAAAATGCTGTGATGTTATCCACACAGTTGTTGATAACCTGTATCTGTTTCTTCTCCGCCTTTGGCGCCACATCCGCAATACATTCCTCCAGAAGCTTTCCCAGGTCCTGTTCCTTTGGCCGGACCTCCAGAATATTGCTCTCAAGTCTGGACATCTTCGTCAGGGACTGTATGAGGAAATCCAGCTTTTCCGCCTGTTTTGCTATCTCCTCAGCCATCCGGATCTCCTGCTGCCTTTCCGGTGTATCCTCCTCCCGGCAAAGCCGTTCTCTCAGCAGCTCTGTATAGAGCCTGATATTGGCAACCGGCGTTTTGGTCTGATGGGAAATGTCGGATACCAGGCTTTTCACATTCTCCTTCTCCCTCTCCAGGTGCTCTCTTGACAGCGCGGAAGTGCTCAAAAACCGCTTCCACTTTGTCTCCACCCTGGAAAGCTCCGACTCATCGTAGTCGGATTCCCGGAAACTGCCTGAGAGGGCTGCGTCCAGCATCTCCTCCACTTTTCTCGTCTTTCTGATCCTCAGCATGGACTTACTCACCTGCCCTTTCACGTCTCCACACATATCCCTGCCCATACACGGTCTGTATATAGGTAATGCCTTCCCTCTTGTCCTCCAGCTTGCCCCGCAGTCTGTTAATCGTGACAGAGAGGGCATTCTCATCCACATACTCCGCGCCGTCCGTCCAGAGCCTGTCCACAAGCACGGAACGGGTCAGAACCCTGCCCTCATTCTCCAGAAAAAGTCTGAGCAGTCTCTGTTCATTTTTGCTGAGTGATATTTCCTGCCCTCTCTTTTCAAAAATGAGGCCACCGAAATCCAAGATAAAACCATCAAACTCAAAACGCTCCGGCCTCGCTTTTTGCTGCCTGCGGAGCAGTACCCGGATCCTCGCACGAAGAACAGCCAGGCTGAAGGGTTTTGTCATATAATCATCCGCTCCCAGGCTCAGTCCCATAACTTCGTCCATCTCCATATCATTGGCAGTAAGCATGAGTACAGGGGTATCCGCCCGGCTGCGGACCCATTTCAGGTAATCATATCCGCTCCCGTCCGGCAGGTTGATGTCCAGAATGATCAGATCCGGACTCTGCTCCCTGTAAACTTTCTCCGCGGATTTTACACCTGTGCACTGTACAAACTCCGTCCCCTGTTCCCCAAGCGCCAGGACGATTCCGTCACTTAATGCCCTGTCATCCTCTACTATCTGAATCAGCATATTTTCCTCTCCTTTGCACTTCATTCTAATACACATTAACCTGCAGGACAATGTTTCTCATAAAAAAAGAACGGAACAGGTTCTCCCCGTTCCGCTCTTGCTCAAATATTTTAGTAAAATGTCTGATTTCCAATAGTCAGACCGCTTCCGCCTCCTGCGTGGAAGAAAAGACGGTCTCCGATTGTATTTGCTCCTGCGAAGACATCCTGAGCGGCCGCATAACATGCCTCACTTGCTCCCCGTGAGAGTACGTTTGACAGTTTGCCCGTCCAAGTCGGTTCAAACTGGCCGCTCTGGTAGATGACTTCTGATAATGTATTTGGAAACTCCCCGCTTCTGATGCGGTTCATGATGACAGCACCGACGCCGACCTTTCCTTCATAAGATTCACCGCCTGCTTCACATTCAATGATCGCTGCCATCAGGTCAAGATCTGATGTTGAGACGGATACTTCCTGGGCTGCTGCCTGTGCGTTGTCCGCCTCTGTCTCCTCTGCTGCCTGTCCCTGCTCCGGCTGTTCCGCCTCGGCAGATGCCTGTACGGCCCGGGCTGCTGCCTCTGCTGCCGCTTCTGCCTCTGCATCCACAGTCACGGCCTCCACAGAGATATCACCTGCTCCATACATAGCTTCATATAAATTTCTGGCTTCGTCACCGGAAACCACCAAATCTTCTCGGATATATCCATTGACTTCCCCGGAAGTCACCTGCAGCCATCCCTCATCATTTCCGACTACAGTTGCCACAGCTCCGGAGGGAAGTCTGCCGATACACTGGCTGCTCACATCTGCCCCTTCACGGATATTGGCATATGTAAGAACATTTGCCGCGACTTTATCGCTCCAGCTGTCATCCTGTGTATCCTCAGTCTGTGCTTCCTCATTCTCCTGCATATCTGCATCCTGTCCGTCCTCTGTATCCTGGACGTCAGTCTCTGTCTGTTCTGCTTCCTGCATCACTTCTATATTCTGATTATCTTCCGTAACGTCTGCTGCCATTGCCGGAACCGCCATCATAACTGTCATAACACCTGCAGTTCCCATACAGCATAAAATACGTCGCATTCTTTCTTTCATAAAAAAGGGCCTCCTATCAGTCCATTTGTTTTTATTTGTTACAAATTTATTAATTTTTGTTACGAACATATTGTATCAAGATTACATTTTATTGTCAAGCGGGTAATTTTTGTAACAAATTGTAGATATTTACAGAAAGCGAATCGTTTTTTGCAGCATTTGAACGATATATTGCTTGTACTGAAAAATGTACATGGCATCACAACAAAAAAAGGTTCTGTAAAAACGGATATCTCCGCCTTTACAGAACCTTTCTTCTCTGTCTTGATGTCTCATACATGAGTATCCCGGCAGCCATAGCTGCATTCAGGGATTCTACCTGTCCCTGCATGGGGATTTTAATGAGGCAGTCAGCCTGACCGGACAATTCATCAGACAATCCGTTTCCCTCATTTCCTATAAAGAAGGCTGTCTTTCCCCTGAAATCCTCCTGGTCGTAAAAATGTTCCCCCCGCAGATGGGCCGCATATGTCCGCACACCCTGCTTTTTCAGTTCCGGCAGGATATCCGATATGCTGTCCACTGTCAGCACAGGCATACGGTACACGGAACCCATAGTGGAGCGAATCACTTTGGGGTTATATAAATCCACACAGTTCTTATTCAAGATAACACCGGAGACACCTGCGCCTTCCCCTGTGCGCAGGATTGTCCCCAGATTGCCCGGGTCCTGCAGATCTTCCAATATCATGAGCAGAGGCTGCCGCGCCTCCAGCATGGAGGAAAGAGGGGTATCCACCTGTCTGACCAGACAGAGAATCCCCTGGGGCGTCACCGTATCGGAAAGGGAGCGGAACACCTTGTCATCCACTACCTCCATGTCCGGACTTTCACTCCCGAAACCTTTTTCTTCCAAAACTGCCCGGTTGTCCCCGGATTCCAGAAAGGATGTGGATGCATATACCTTTTCGATCCTATCCTTTGGCGCCTCCCGGAACATTTTCATACCTTCCACCACAAAAAGCCCGCTTTCCCGGCGGGCTTTGGCTTTTTTCATAAGCTGCTGTATGTGTTTTATCTGTGCGTTTGACATGCTTGTAATCATATGGAATACCTCAATCCTGATAATTGGTCTCGCTGAGCCTGGAAAGGATCTCATTCTTGCCTACGATTCCGAGAGTCTGTCCTGCCCTGAGCGGTTCCTGTGGATTCATCTCAATAGTGACGTTCTCCCCTTCCTTGATGGCGATCACGTTGATTCCGTAACGCCCGCGCAGGTCCAGTTCAATCAGGCTTTTGCCCACCCAGGTATCCGGCACATGCATTTCCACCATGCTCACCTCATCCGACAGCTCAAAGAAGTCCTTGAATCTTCCGGAAATAAAATTCTTGGCAACCCGCACACCTGTATTGTATTCCGGAAAGATCACTTCATCCGCGCCGATCTTCTTCAGAATATGCCCGTGGAGCACGCCGTTTGCCTTGACCAGGACATAGGATACCCCGGCTTCCTTTGCGTACAATGTGGCTATAATGCTGGCCTCCATGTGGTCGGAAATACCGATGACTGCCACATCCACATTGGAAAAATCCAGAGACTCCATCACCCCCGGCTCCGTTACATCTGCACACAGGGGGTAGGAGGCATAGGGGGCAATCGCCTGCACCTTCTCATTGTCCCCGTCCACTGCCAGAACCTCATATCCGGATTTTGCCAGTGTCTCCGCCACAGCGTAGCCGAATTTTCCCAGACCGATGACTGCAAATGTTTTTTTCTTCATATCCTCATTCTCCTAGCCGATAAATATTTTCTGGTCCGGCAGATGCATACCCGAAGGTTTCTTCTCGCCGTGAATGGTAAGCGCTGTCGCCAGAGTTGTGGGGCCGATACGCCCGATATACATAGTAAGTATGATGATGAGCTTGCCTGCCGCAGGAAGAAGAGGGGTCAGCCCTCTGGAAAGCCCCACGGTAGCGCCCGCTGAAGTCACTTCGTACATAATATTGATCAGATACGCGCCTTCCTCCATCCCCTCCGTGGCGATCGCCAGCCCGATAGTGGATGTAAGCACAACAGCCAGCCCCAGCATAAGCACCACCCAGGCTGTCCTGATGTTGTTCTCCGGGATTCTCCTGTTGAATACTTCAGTATCCTCTTTACCCTTGAAAAAGGAAGATCCGGTCAGAAGCAGAGCTGCCATGGTGGTAGTCTTCACACCGCCGGCTGTACCCAGAGGGGAGCCGCCTATGAACATGAGGATCATACAGACCATAGCGGATGCCTCCTGAAGATTTTCCTGGGGAATCGTAAAGAAGCCCGCTGTCCTGCAGGTCACGGACTGGAAGACCGCAGCCATGCATTTTTCCCAGAAGGGCATATTACCCAGAGTTCCCGGATTTCTGTACTCCAGGATCAGGATCAGGAACGCACCGCCGAAGATCAGGATGACCGTAGCAGTGACCGCTATTTTCGTGTTCAGCTCCAAAGCCCTCACCGCCTGCCGGAAGCCCATCTCCCTGCGAAACAGCCGTTTTGCGCATTTTATCAAATCCCACCAGACCAGGTAGCCGATGCCGCCCAGTACAATGAGAGCCATAGTTGTAATATTCACCAGAGGGCTGCCCGCATAATTTGCAAGGCTGTTGTCACCGATGATATCCATACCCGCATTACAGAACGCGGACACAGAGTTGAACAGTGAGATCTGCAGTCCCCTCTGTATGCCGAACTCGGGAACAAACTGAAAGGAATAGAAGACCATTCCCACACCTTCCACCAGAAGCGTTCCCAGTACGATCTTACGCACAAGAGCGATCAGTCCCTTCAGGGTATCCAGATTGTAGGATTCCTGGATCAGCCGCCTGTTGCGGATGCTCACACGCTTTCCCATTGCCAGAACCACCAGGGTCCCGCAGGTTATGACACCGAAACCTCCAAGCTGGATCAGGAACAGGATGACCACATGCCCGAACCCGGACCACGCCGCGTAAGTGGACTCTGTCACCAGTCCTGTCACGCAGATAGAAGTCGTGGACGTAAAAAGGGCATCGATGAACTTAATCTGATGCCCCGGTGCCCACGCGATGGGAAGGGAAAGCAGCAGTGCTCCCAGAAGGATAATGGCTGCAAATCCCAACGCGATGATTTGTGCAGTTTTAAATTTTGTCTTTCTAACATGCATCTTTCTCATATACACACCTTAACTCCTGTCCCATATGCGGCAGGAAAAAATTTATACGTTCTTGCTGTAATTGTGTGACAGAGAATAGCTGATCTCAAACTGATAATCCGGAATGGTTTTCTTCATAGCCAGTGCCTCGTTGATGTCAAAATCCACATACTCGCCATTCTTGTAACCGATAACTCTCTTGGTCTTGCCTTCCAGCAGGACATCCACCGCTTTCGCGCCCATGATGGATGCATATACACGGTCCTTACATGTAGGGCTTCCGCCTCGCTGCATGTGTCCCAGTATGGTGGCCCTTGTCTCAATGCCTGTGGCAGCCTCGATACGCTTTGCCATTGCCTCAGAATGTCCGATACCCTCGGCATTGATAATAATATGATGCTTCTTGCCTTTTTTACGGTTATCAATAATATTATTTATAATCTGCTGTTCGTCATAGTCATATTTTTCAGGAAGAAGAACATCCTCGGCGCCGTTGGCAATACCGCACCACAGTGCCAGATATCCGGCATTTCTTCCCATAACTTCGATAATGCTGACACGCTCATGTGAGGTGGAGGTATCACGCACTTTGTCGATGGCTTCCATAGCTGTATTCACAGCGGTATCAAAACCGATCGTATATTCCGTACATGCAATATCCAGGTCGATGGTTCCCGGAACACCTACAGCATTGATTCCCAGATTGGCCAGCTTCTGCGCACCGGCAAAGGAACCGTCACCACCGATCACGACAAGGCCGTCAATTCCGTGCTTTCTGCACACTTCAGCACCGCGTCTCTGTCCTTCCTCTGTACGGAATTCTGCGCAGCGTGCCGTATAAAGAATCGTACCGCCTCTCTGGATGGTATCGGAAACGTCCACGGCTGTCAAATCAATTATCTCTTCGTTTAATAATCCGTTATATCCCTTTAAAACACCTTTCATGTTAATACCGCGGCTCAGGCCTCGTCTTACAACTGCACGGATGGCAGCATTCATACCCGGGGCATCCCCGCCGCTGGTTAAAACACCGATTGTCTTGATTTCTTTATTCGCAGCCATTTTTCTCCTCCATTACTGTATTTTCATGATTCCCTCTTGACCTCTAATCTTAAACTGTTCAGCAATCTGAATAGTTACCTCTAATCTTCCTTATTTTAATGCATTTTGGTAAGTTTTTCAATACTCTTTTCCACAACTTTTACGTTATCAGAGCCGTACTTTTCGTACAGTTTGCCAAGAAGTTCTCCATTTATCTTTACATTCCTGGACGGGCCGAGCCGTTTTACAGCCTTGGGAGAGCGGATATATACCACCACAGAGTCCCTTCCGTCCGAGTCATTCAACAGCCTGTAAAATTCTTCCTCACCTGACAGAAAATCCTCTTTTGTGGCAAACTGCACCCACAGTTCACTGGGTACATCGTCAAAGGAACGTATATTTTCACAGATCAGTTTGCTGGCCTTTTCATCCTCCGCCGACACTCTTCCCTGGATAAATACTTTGTCGTCCACCTCCATGAGCTGGGCATTCTTCTCATAATCCCTTGGAAAAACAACAATCTCCACGGTTCCCACAAGATCCTCCACTGTGAGGAAGGCCATTACCTTGTTGGTCTTGGTATATTTAATGGTCTTGCCTGTGATCATGCCGCCCACAGTGACCTTGGAATTATCCATGACCCTGGGCATTCCGGTCTCATCATCAGGCAGGAAATCCGTGGTTACTGCAGTGATGTTGTTTCTCCACCTCTGTTCATATTCTTCCAGAGGATGACCGCTGATATACACACCCAGCACTTCTTTTTCAAATGCCAGTTTTGCTTCCTTGGGATACTCCTCCACATTCGGCATACGGATCTCGTAGGCTTCCTTTTCCTCCTCGGAGACCAGGTCAAAAAGGCTCATCTGCCCGGTCATGGCAGTTTTTTTCTCCTGGTTCACCGCATCCAGTATCTGTACATAGACCATCATCTTCTGGCGTCGGTTGCCGGGAATACCGTCAAATGCACCTGCCTTGATGAAGTTCTCTATGGTCCGCTTATTTATGTCACGCCCGGACATGCGCTCTATGAAATCCCGGAGTGTTTTAAACTCTCCCCGCAGGTTTCTCTCCTCCACAAGTCCCTCAATGACAGGTCTTCCGATGCTCTTAATGGCGGAAAGGCCGTAACGTATGGAACCTCCGTCCACAGAAAAGGAACTTTCCCCCTTGTTGATATCAGGGGGGAGAATGTCGATTCCCATCCTTCTGCTGGAGAGGATATATTCAGACACCTTGGATGGATTGTCGATCACAGATGTCATGAGGGCTGCCATAAATTCCACGGGATAGTAATATTTTAAAAACGCGGTCTGGTAGGCCACAACCGCATAGGCTGCCGCATGGGATTTGTTGAAAGCATATTTTGCAAAGTCTATCATTTCGTCATAGATCTTGTTAGCCACCTGTTCGCTGATCCCCCGGTTGACGCAGCCGGGAACCCCTTCGTCCTCGTTGCCGTAGACAAAGTTCTGACGCTCCTTCTCCATGACGGACGCTTTCTTCTTACTCATGGCGCGGCGCACCATATCACTTCTTCCCAGGGTATAGCCGCCCAGGCTCCGCACGATCTGCATAACCTGCTCCTGGTATACAATACAGCCGTAGGTGGCATCCAGAATAGGCTCCAGCTCCGGACAGTCGTATGTGATGCTCCCGGGATTGTTCTTTCCTCTGATATACTGGGGGATAAAATCCATGGGGCCCGGACGGTATAGGGAGATTCCGGCAATGACATCCTCCAGATTACCGGGCTTTAACTCCTTCATAAAGCTTGTCATCCCGCCGCTCTCAAGCTGGAACACGCCTTCCGTCTTACCGGCTCCCAGCATGGCATACACTTTCTTGTCATCATAGTCTATGTGGTCCATATCCAAATCCACACCCTTGTCACGCGCCACCAGTTTTGCCGCATTCTGGATAACCGTCAGGGTACGCAGGCCCAGAAAGTCCATCTTCAGAAGACCCAGCTCTTCCAGCGTGGTCATGGTAAACTGCGTCACCAGGGAACCATCGGATGCCCTGGAGAGGGGGACATACTCCACTACGGGCTTCTGGCTGATCACCACGCCCGCCGCGTGCATGGAGGTATGTCTCGGAAGCCCCTCCAGCCTCTTGCTCATGTCAATGAGCTTTTTCACCGTCTCATCCGCCTCATAGAGACCCCTCAGCTCAGGATTCATCTTCATAGCCTTGTCAATGGTGATGTTCAGCTCTGTGGGGATCATCTTGGCGATAGCATCACACTGGGCATAGGGCAGGTCCATAACACGGCCCACATCCCGGATGACACCTCTGGCAGCCATGGTACCGAAGGTGACGATCTGCACCACCCGGTCCTTGCCGTACTTCTCCACCACATAGTCGATGACCTCCTGCCTCCGCTCGAAGCAGAAGTCCACGTCAATATCAGGCATGGACACACGTTCCGGATTCAGGAAACGCTCAAAGAGCAGATTGTATTTGATAGGGTCCAGCTTGGTGATTCCCAGAGTGTATGACACAAGGCTTCCTGCAGCGGAACCACGCCCCGGTCCCACAATGATATCGTGGTCCCTGGCATACCGGATAAAATCCCATACGATCAGGAAATAATCCACATATCCCATATTCTTAATAACATTAAGCTCATAGTTCAGACGCTCTTCCAGCTCTTCCATATTGCCGCTGTATCTCTCGGCAAGCCCGTCAAAACACAGCTTGTTCAGGTATTCCCAGGCTGTATAGCCCTCCGGGACATCGAATTTCGGAAGCTTTGTCACGCCGAATTCTATCTCCACATTACAGCGCTTGGCTATCTTGTGGGTATTTTCCAGAGCCTCCGGTGCATAGGGAAACAGAGCTGCCATCTCCTCCACGGATTTCACGTAATACTGGCCGCCCTCATAGCGCATTCTGTCCTCGTCCTGAAGCCTTTTGCCGGTCTGCACGCACAGGAGAATGTCATGGGCCTCCGCGTCTGTGCTGTAGGTATAGTGGATATCATTGGTAGCCACCAGTTCAATTCCCGTCTCCCTGCTCATACGCACAAGCTGCTGATTCACTCTGTGCTGCTCCGGTATACCGTGGTCCTGCAGTTCCAGGAAAAAATTCCCCTTTCCGAAAATTTCTTCATATCGCAGAGCCGCCTTTTTGGACTCCTCATAAAAACCTTTTGTGATATCTCTTGCAACTTCTCCTGCAAGGCAAGCACTTAATGCAATAATTCCTTCATGGTATTTTTCCAGAATCTCCAGGTCTACACGTGGTTTGTAATAAAAACCGTCCACGAAACCCGTGGATACGATCTTCATCAGATTCTGGTAGCCCTCCTGGTTTTCAGCTAAAAGTACCAGGTGATAGTAACGGTCCTCTTCTCTGCCAATCTCCTTGTCAAACCGGGAACCGGGCGCCACATAGACTTCACATCCCAGAATAGGCTTGATTCCTGCAGCTTTTGCCGCCCTATAAAAATCTATGCAGCCAAACATGACACCGTGGTCCGTTATGGCTGCACTATCCATTCCCAGTTCTTTTACTCTGGCTACATATTCATTTATTTTATTAGAACCGTCCAACAGGCTGTACTCTGTATGTACATGTAAATGGGTAAATTCCACTGTTGTTCTCCTCTGTTTTACTGTTCCTGTATGGTGTCTATTCTTCTTTATTTTTTACTTTCCGAAGCAGCACATTGTACCACCTGTTATTGTGATCCTCGCCGCGGGCATCGCTGGTCTTCCAGATGTCCAGCACTTTGATATTCGGAATCGAATCCAGAAGGTCATCCAGGGAATCCCTGCTGTAATCGTAGTAATAACGACCGTTGTATCTGCCGTTCCTGTCGCCTTTGCGCACAGAAAAATACAGAACACCGTCATCCTTCAGTGCATTGAGAATCTTCTGCATCACTTCCTGGATCTTGTCCGGCGGGAAATGCCCCAATACGGCACACGCCCAGATACCATGGAATACATCGTCAAACTCCATGTCTTCCACGCGCAGATGCAGGATATCCCGGCCCGTATGAATCTCTGCCAGCTCACACATTCTGGCGGAGCCGTCCATTGCGGTTACGCTGAATCCTTCGTCTTCGAGAAACAAGGTGTCTCTTCCCGACCCACAGCCCAAATCAAGAACCTCTGCATTCTCAGGCAGCAGGTCCATAAAACGCTGAAGCTGCTCCTCCATGCTCAGTTCTACAGTTTCTTCATAATAAGGTACCGCGTATCGGTCATAATAATCTATCGAGTCCACTTATTTTCCTCCTTCTGGACAAGTACAAAAAAGAATTTGATAAATTGATTTACGGTACAAGTATATCATACCTTTTCCTATTCGTGAAGCATCTAACGTATATAAATTTTATGGTTTTTCAGTTCTATTTTCTCTTCTTTGAGCAAATGCCCCACAGCGCGTTTGAACGCATTCTTGCTCAGGCCGAACTCACGCTTTATGATTTCCGGTGAAGCCTTGTCATCAAAGGGCAGAACACCTTCAAACTCCCTGATGATCTCATACACGCTCTCGGCATCTTCATGGAGCTGGATATGGGCCTTCTGCTTTGCGCTCAAATTCAGCTTGCCGTCTTCCCTGACCTGAGTGACACGCAGTGTCAGCTCTTCGCCCACCTTATAATTGCCCTGGGCCTCCTGTTTTGGAATCAGGCCGGAATACTGCCCGTCCACTGCCACAAATACGCCGAAGTTGTCACTGTGCTCATACACCACACCTGTCACAGTATCTCCTATAATGTAGGGAGAATTTGTCTTGAGGTAGTGATACACTTTCATGGTAGCGCACAGACGGCTGCTCTTGTCTATATAGAGGGATACCAGAACTTCCTCCCCCTCATGCACTTTCTTTGTCTGTTCTTTATATGGAAGGAACAGGTCTTTTTCCAGTCCCCAGTCCAGGAATGCTCCGATCTTCGTCACCTGAGCAACTTTCAAAAATCCCACCTGGTCCATCATCAGTGCCGGAGTCCTGGTGGTTGCGATCAGACGGTCAGAGGAATCCTTATAGAGGAATACCTCCATCTGGTCCCCTTCCTTCGTCCCCTCCGGCACCTCTTTGCCGGGAAGGAGCACTCTGTCCGTTTCCCCTGCGTCCGGTCTGTCTCCCAGATACACACCGAAATCCACAGTCTTCACAACAACCAGTTTCTGTTTTCTGCCTAATTCCATTCTTTTTTCTCCTTTAATTCCACAACCGCATAGGGTTCGCCGTTCTCACTGCAGAGAGCCACGGTACATACCCCCTGCTCCTGCTTCACTTTTGGTACTATGATATCTCCCAGCACTGCCTGTCCCTTGTACTCCGCCCGCATCTGGTGCACACAGAATCCGGCGGGCACGAATTCCTCTGCCATAGCCACGTACTGTCCGTTGTTTACATGGTGATTGGTATCCAGATGGTGGGGACGCACGGGAAAGCTCTCATACTCTGCCGTGTCCACAGGCATTTTGATCTTCCTGGGCGCATATTCCATGGGATATCTCTCTTCCAGTGTATAGGCCTCGATCTGCTGCTCTGATACATTTGCCGGCATACCGGTCTCCAGATCCAGATATGTCCACAGAGAGTTGGCATAGGCAACCGTTGCCCCGCTCTCATCCTCCATGGTAAAATTCCTGCTTCCCAGAAAACGCTTAAACGCATAGGGCCAGGTAGTTATTTTTATTTTCTCGCAGAGCTTTGGATACCGGTCCACAACAATCTGCCAGGAGGAAAGGACCCATACCCGGTTCTTCTCCTGCAGATAATCAATCCCCACACCTGTATGTTCCGAATGAAAGGTACTGCAGTCCTGGAAATAATTGATGACGGAATTCAGGGTCAGATTCCTGTCCTCCCCAATCTCACTGTAGCGGACATAACTTTCAAAAGAGTATTTCATTTTTTCTGCCTCCCGGGTATATAACAATTATTCCTGTATACCAAAATATCCCAGACACTTAGTCTGGGATATTGATTCTTAGCTGGGCTACAAGGATTCGAACCTTGAAATGACGGAGTCAGAGTCCGTTGCCTTACCATTTGGCGATAGCCCATTGTTTTGCAACAAAATGAATTATAAAGGATAACTCAAAAAAAATCAAGTCCTTTTTTTAATTTTTTTAAAAAAATTTTTTTCACTGTCCCGGAAGGCCCAAATACCGCATTTTCCGGCCTGGTTTCTTCCGGGACAAACAGAATACAAACAACTTTTAAGTCTACAGTCTTTCCATTAACTCCGCATGCTTTTCCTCATATCCCGGCTTTCCCAGCAGAGCGAACATGTTGCTCTTATAACTCTCAACGCCCGGCTGGTTAAAGGGATTCACTCCCAGCAGATAACCGCTGACGCCGCAGGCAAATTCAAAGAAATAGAATAACTGCCCCAGACAGAACTCATTCTGTTCCGGTATATTTACCCGAAGGTTTGGCACATTGCCGTCGGTATGAGCCAGCGCCGTGCCGTTCATTGCGCTTTTATTGATGAAGTCAACGGTTTTTCCCGCCAGATAATTGAGGCCGTCAAGATCTGCCGCTTCTTCTTTGATGACCAGTTCCTCCCTGGGTTTCTCCACATTGAGGACTGTCTCGAACATGATTCTGGATCCGTCCTGGATGAACTGACCCATGGAATGAAGGTCTGTGGTCAGGTCAACGGAAGCGGGCATGAGTCCTTTCTGGTCTTTGCCTTCGCTCTCCCCGTAGAGCTGCTTCCACCATTCCGACACGTAGTGCACGCTGGGTTCATAGTTTGCCAGCAGCTCTACGGATTTGCCTTTGCGCAGAAGAATATTGCGGACTGCCGCGTAAAGGAGTGCGTCGTTCTCTTCATATGGAAGATGCAGTGCGTTTTCCCGTCCAAAAGCGGCTCCTTCCATGAGCCTGTCAAGATCTGCGCCGCTGACTGCGATGGGAAGCAGACCCACTGCGGTCAGCACGGAGAAACGGCCGCCCACATCGTCAGGCACTACAAATGTCTCATAGCCTTCCGCTTCTGCCAGACTCTTTAAAGCTCCCCGGGCCTTGTCCGTGGTGGCATAGATTCTGCCTGCAGCTTCTTTCCTGCCGTATTTCTTCTCCAGCATTTCCTTGAATACACGAAAAGCGATCGCCGGTTCCGTGGTGGTTCCTGACTTGGAGATCACGTTGACGGAAAAATCCCGGTCCCCGATCACATCGATCAGCCCTTTCAGATAGGTACTGCTGATATTGTTGCCTGCAAAATAAATCTCAGGCGTTTTTCTCAGTTCTCTGCTGATATTATTATAGAATCCATGTCTCAGAAATTCAATGGCTGCCCTGGCACCCAGGTAGGAACCGCCGATGCCGATCACCACCAGAACCTCTGAATCGGACTGGATCTTTTCAGCCGCCTTTTTGATAGCCGCGAACTCTTCTCTGTCATAATCAACAGGCAGGTTGATCCATCCCAGGAAATCGTTTCCCACGCCGTTTTTTGCTGCCAGCGCAGCTCTGGCTCTTTCGGCGGCTTCTTTCATATATTCTACTTCATGGGCACTGACAAAGCCCGCTGCCTTAGAATAGTCAAATGATACCTTATTCCCCACTGCACTTCACTCCTCTCTCCGCATTGCTTTACTTATTCACAACATTCACAGGACTGCCTTCTGCATAAGCCCTGATATTGTCAGCGGTAATGTCCATGATCCGCTGGCGGGATGCCTGGGCTGCCCAGGAAATGTGGGGTGTAATGAAGCAGTTCTTTGCCTTCAGCAGCGGATTACTGCCTTTGATCGGCTCTGTGGACACAACGTCCAGACCTGCGGCATATACTTTCCCGCTGTTAAGGGCATCCGCCAGATCCTGTTCCACTACCAGTTGTCCACGGCTGTTGTTGATGAGAATCACGCCGTCTTTCATTTTCGAGATATTTTCTTTATTGATTATGCCTTCTGTCTCCGGGAAGAGAGGACAGTGAAGGAAGATCACATCCGACCGGGCAAACAGGGTGTCTAAGTCCACATACTCTGCCAGCTTTTTCCCTGCCTCGCTCTGGTAAGCGTCGTAGGCGAGCACCTTCATATCCATTGCCTGAAGGATTTTTGCTGTTGCCTGACCAATCCGTCCCAGTCCGATAATGCCTGCCGTCTTGCCGTAAAGCTCTATCATGGGGTAGTCCCAGTAGCACCAGTCCGCATTGCTCTCCCATCTGCCCTCAGCTACCGTCTGCGCATGATGTCCATAGTGGGAGCAGATTTCCAGAAGAAGGCCCACTGCATACTGGCCTACGATCTGCGTCCCGTAGGTCGGCACATTCACCACCGGGATTCCTTTTTCCTTTGCATAAGCGCAGTCTACCACATTATATCCGGTAGCCAGCACGGCGATCAGTTTGATGTTCGGGCATTTCTCTATGGTCTCTCTGGTGATCGGTGTCTTATTCATGACTACCACTTCCGCGTCCCCAATCCTCTCGGCGATCAGCGGTGAGTCCACATAGGAAGTACGGTCATATACCGTAAGCTCCCCGTATTTTTCAAGAGGTTCCCAGCTTAAATCTCCGGGGTTCTCTGTATATCCGTCCAACACTACAATTTTCATAACAATTCCTCCTTGAATGTTCCCTGTCCTGTGTCCCGGCACACGTCCCTTATCACACCTGCTTGTATGCTTTCTAAGGGGCGGCGCCGTTTTCTGTCAGTGCTGTCAGCCGAATATGAGGCCCACAGGCACTGTGATGATAGATGGAAATACTATAAAGATACATAACGCAACTGCGATCAGAATGATCCACGGCACGGATGCCTTGATGATCTTCTCCAATTCAAGTCCCGTGACATTCTGCGCCGCGTAGAGACATACGCCCACCGGCGGGGTGATCAGTCCGAAGGACAGGGTGATTACCAGGAATACCACGAAGAACAGCGGAGATACACCGACTGCCTGCACTGCAGGAAGAAGGATGGGAACCAGAATGAAGATTGCCGCTGTGGCATCCATGAACATGCCCACACAGATCAGGAACAGGTAAAGCACAAACATGATGACAATACGGTTGTCGGAAATACCTGTGATCATATTCGCCACTGCGCTTGGAAGTCCGTCCAGCTCAAAGATCAGTGATGCAGGCTTTGCCGCGATGGCCACAAAGAGGATCGTTCCTGTGGAACGGGCATTTTTGCAGATAATGCGGGGGATATCTCTCCATTTCAGGTTCTTATAAACATATACGGAAACCAGTATGGTGTAGACAACAGCAATCGCTGCACCCTCTGTGGGGGTATAAAATCCTGTATATACGCCGCCCAACAGGATCACAGGTGTCAGCAGCGCGGGAATGGCGCTCACAAATGCTTTGCCCAGGCGTTTTCCCTGGAAAGGAGTACGGTCACCGATATTATGCTTTTTACAATAAAAGTAATTGTAAACCATAAAAATGAGACCGATAATGATTCCGGGGATCAGTCCTGCCAGCAGTGCCTGTCCAATGGACACATTGGCGGTTGCCGCTGCGTTGATCATCAGGATACTGGGGGGAATCACTGACGCCAGCATGGAACCCGACAGGTTGATGGCTGTGGCATAATCCTTGGGGTAGCCTTTCTTCTCCAGGGCATTGATACTCATCTTACCGATGGATGCGATGGCCGCTACAGAGGAACCGGACATACCCGCAAAAAGCATATTTACCACAACAGATACATGGCCCAGGCCTCCGAAAATCCAGCCAACCATGGACTCAGCCAGATCATAGATCTTATCCGCAACTCCGCCTTCATCCATAAGGGAACCGCACAGAATAAACAGCGGGACCGCAACCATAATAAAGCTGTTCATAGATGTAAACATGGACTGTGCCGCCATGGAAAGAGGCAGAGAAGACATTGTCACAATTGTAAACACAGATGCCGCACCAAGGGAAATCGCAATGGGAACTCCCAGGAACATCAGCAGCATGAAAACCACCAATAACGTAATACTCATTACCATCTGCTGTCACCCCTCCTTCTCTTCTGTTTCATTATCTTTTTTGCTTTTTCCTGCAATCTCCACATTTCCGTGATATTCCATAAAGCTCTGCAGGACACCGATGATACCCAGTACACCGGCGATCGGCTGGCAAATGCCGATCAGATACATGGGAATCATAAGCGCTGTTCCCATTTCCTTCATCATGATCTGCTGCTGCACGACTTCCCATCCGTAAATGATCATGAAGCCGAAAAACAGAGTCACTATCACCGCATATAATATTTCACTGAACTTTCTAAGCCATTTGGGTCCCTTTGCCACAAACAGGGTGACACGGGAAGATTCCGCCTGGTTAAAGCCTGCCGCCAGTGCCACGAACATCATCCACAGGAAGAGATACCTGCTGGTCTCCTCTGTCCAGGGAAAAGGATGTCCGATGACACGCCCGATGATCTGCACCAGGATCGTGAATATCATGCCCACCACCATAACGGCAAGGACTGCATTCTCCACTCCGTCGATCACATCAAAGAATCTGGACAGGGCTGTTTTCTTTCGTTCCATAAGAACACCTCCACCATTTTCTTAGTTTTTACCGCAGAATTTTGCTGTAGCGTCGAACAGCTCATCGTCATCGATCAGTTCTTTGAACTTATCGTAGCAGGACTGGGATACTTTAACGAATTCCTCACGACCTTCGTCGGAAATGTCATTGTACTCCATGCCGTTGTCAAGCAGGGTCTGCAGGGCAGTCTCATCTTCTTTTTCCATAAAATCAACATTCCACTGCTGTACTTCCTCACCGGCCTTTGTGATGGCATCCTGCTGTTTCTCGGATAAACCTTTGAAAACTTCGCTGTTGATCCCTACCAGCCATGCGTCTGCCATATGGTCTGTTCCGGAGATGTATTTCTGTACTTCATAGAACTTGTTGGAGAAGGGAACATCCACCGGATTTTCCTGTCCGTCCAGAGTATTTAACTGAAGCGCATTATAAACCTCACTGAAGTTCATGGGTGTTGTCACCGCACCGCAGGCACCAAAGAATTCCACATACAGTGCATTATTGGGTACTCTGAGGACCATACCCTTTAAATCCTCCGGTTTGCTCACAGGGTTTTTGGAATTGGTGATCTTACGGAAGGATCTGGTCCAGCTTCCCACCGTGGTGATTCCCATATCGGAAACACGGTTCATCAGTTCTTTTCCTGTGTCGCTGTTCAAATAATCCAGAAGCTGCTGCTGGTCATCAAACATATAAGGTACGGATATCACATTATAACCCGGTTCAAAGCTGGCATATACGCTGCTTGCCAGGATCAGCATCTGCAGGGAACCTGCTGAGAGCTGTTTGATACCTGCAGCGGTATCACCGCCGTAGAGGGAACCGTTTCCGGAAACCGTGAATTCCAAAGTTCCGTCAGAATACTCACTGGCCCGGTCTGCGAATTCCTGTGCTGCCTGATATATGTAAGAGGATTCCGGGTCCGGAACAGCGATGGTGATTTTTGTCTTCTTTTCCGCTTTGCCTGAAGCATCTGTGCTTCCGGAAGCGTTTCCTCCGCATCCTGCCAGACCGGTACAGATCATTGCTGCTGTCATTATTGCTGCTAATACTCTTTTCTTCATTTTTCTTCTCCTTTTTTACTAATGTAAATTACTCCCAATCTTATATAATTCCTTAATCTGTGGATATAACTGTATATATACCTGATACCTTTTGTTGTAGATATCATCATGTGCCCGGCTGCTTCGGATAACTTTATATACTTTCTTCTCCACCTTATCAGCAGCTTCATAGACATCTTTGAAAATTCCGGCTCCCACTCCGGCAAGCAGTGCTGCGCCGATGGGGGCCATATCATTCATATCCAGAATCTTGATATCTTTTCCTGTGATATCCGCTTTGATCTGTGCCCAGGTCTCGCTCTTGGCACCGCCTCCGATGGAGGTGAATTCCTTGATTTCCCGGCCTGTAACACGTTCGGCGATCTCTGAGAGCTGTCTCAGTCCGTATCCGCAGCCCTCCATGACCGCCCGGTTCATTTCTTTTCTGGTGGTCTGCAGGGATATGCCGAAGAAGACGCCCCTGGCGTAAGGGTCCCAGATGGGGCTTCTCTCACCAAGCATGTAGGGAAGGAATACAAGGCCGCCGCTTCCCGGCTCTGCCATGTCGGCTTCCTCATTCATGAACTGAAAGGCTGTCTTATCTGTACCTACTGCCCTGTCCACCAGGTCCTGGCAGAAGTTGTCCCGGAACCATTGGTAGGAAGCGCCTGTGTGGGACAGTGCGCCCTGATAGATCCAGGTTCCCTCCACCACATGGCACCTGTTGATAAATCCCTTGTCGAATTTCGGCTGGTCCACGCAGATAGTAAGGACATTGGTGGTACCCACGGACTCACACACCTGCCCGGCTTTGGTCACGCCCGCAGCCAGAGTCGCGCAGGCTGTGTCACCGCCGCCGATAATAACCGGGGTATCTCTGGGAATTCCCATCCGGATCAGATCGGGATGGATAAGCCCTCCCACAACGTCAGTGGAAGCGTGAAGCGGAGGCAGCTTCTCCATATCGATCCCAATCTTTTCACAGAGAACTTCGGACCACTGAAAGCCGCCTGTTGTCTCGAACAGATCCGTATAGGACGCATTGGAATAATCAATAGCAAAATTACCCGACATCCTCTGGGCCAGCAGTGTGTTTACATGACCGAAATATTTTGTTTTCTCATAAACTTCCGGCAGGTTCCGCTTGATCCACAGCATAGAGGTTCCTGACATGGCACCTGCCATGGCTGTGTTCGCCGTGATCTCAAAAAGTTTTTCGCGGCCCACGGCTTCCAGGATCATCTCCGCTTCCTCGGTGCTGCGCCTGTCTGAATATATGATGGGGTCTGTAAGCACCTCTCCGTTTTCCCCCAGGGCAGCCAGTCCGGGACACAGGCTGGAAATGCTGATTCCTGCCACCCGGGACATGTCAATGTTCTTTCCCTCCTGAAGCAGACGGATACATTTTAAATACGCTCTCCACATATCCTCTGTGTCGATCTGCGCATAATCCTGATTTGGCGTGATCAGCCGGTATGAGCTGCTGCTCATGCCCAAAACCCTGGCCTGTTCGTCTATAATCGCTACTTTGATGCTGGTGGTTCCCACATCCACCCCCAATAAGTATCTATTTCCCATTTCATACACCCGTTTCGTTCTTTATTGGTTTTTCTTAGAATTCGCTGTAGTTTTTGTCGTTTTCAAGCTGAGCTAAAAGCTCTTTTGCTTCTTTTACGCTGTATCCCTCATGGATAATGTAACGAAGAGCAATCACAAGTGCTGTCACATCTTTGTAATCCCATACGAATCTTCCCATGGTCACGCCGCCGACACCACAGTCCATAGCGTCTCTTGTCATCTGCAGATAGTCATCCAGTGTCTTGCAGGCATCGCCGCCCTGGATAACGATACGGAAGGTGGAAGGTACGGTAGCCACTACTTTTGCCATGCTTTCCGGGTCACCTGTATAGGTTGTCTTGATGATATCCATACCCAGCTCACAGGCACTTCTCACGCAGTATGCAATGTTTTCCCAGGCTGTTCTGTCTTCCGGTTTTACGCTCTCTCCCTTTGGATATACATGTCCGATCAGCGGCATTCCTTTTCTCATACATTCCTCTGAAACCCTGCCGATGGCCTCAAACTGCTCGCCCTGGAAATCTCCCAGTGTCATGCATCCCATAGATACAGCGTCAGCGCCCATGCGGATGGCTTCATCTACAGTGCCGAAGATGGTGTCTTTGGTGGGGGCTACCGGGGAATAGTTGGAGATCTTCATGAGCATTGCCACTTCGCCTGCGTGGTTCCACATGCAGTGTTCTGCGATTCCCTTTGTCAGTGTCATGGCATCCGGTCTTCCCAGAATGATCTTATCAATAGTATCCTGTACATGATGCAGTCCTGTCAGAGGTGCGATTCCCCTGGAAGTTGCATGATCAACTGTGATTGCCATCATTTTGTTGCTCTTCGGGTTAACCAGTCTGCTCATTCTTACTTCTTTACCTAACATTGCCATAATTTTAATCTCCTTTTTTATCATAAAATATTGTAGTTTTTCTGCTGCTGTTCACACGCTGCTGCGTGATCCTATGGTTCAATGATCACTTTCAGGCCCTGGCCGCTTTTACACATCTCGTAAGCCTGCTGGAAATCATCAATTTTATATGTATGTGTTGCGATCTTATCCAGATTGATCTTGCCTGACATGACCATGTCCGCCGCTTCCAGATAATCAGCGCGCTTATAAGCTGTACTGCCGTTGACCGTTATTTCATTATAATGGATGGTATTTACCTCTATGGTGCACTCGCCTGTTCCGGCAAAGCCTGCGAAGAGGTTTACAGTACCGCCTTTTTTACAGAGCTTCAAAGTGGAATTCACAAGTGCCGGTACGCCGATGGCCATAACGATCACATCTGCTCCCATGCCGCCGGTGGCTTCCTTGATGATCTGTTCCAGGTTCTCACTGGTGGGGTCTACCACTCTGTCTGCGCCCAGTTCAAGGGCAACCTGGCGTCTCATCTCGTTGGGTTCGCTGACGATCACCTGCTTTGCTCCGGCAATCCTGGAAAGCTGCATGTGCATCAGTCCGATCGGTCCGGCTCCTACTATCAGCACGGTATCATTGAATCCGGTACCGGCATTTTTAAGACCGCGGATACAGCAGGCCAGAGGTTCTATCAAAGCGCCTGCGGTGAAGGATACATGATCCGGAAGTTTGATGACATTGCCGCTCTTGATGGCGATCTCCGGGATCAGCACATATTCTTCAAAGCCTCCGTCAAACTCATATCCCACTGCCTTACGGTTCATACAGGCGTTTTCCCTTCCCGCCAGACAGGCCGGACAGGAGCCGCAGGGGATCACATTGGCGATGGAAACCTTGTCTCCCGCCTGGAATCCTGAAACATTCTTTCCCACCTCACTGATGACACCGCACATCTCATGGCCGATCACGGACGGATAACGGACACCTTTTGTCTTGGTTCCTGCAAGAATCCGCATATCTGTTCCGCAGATCGCGGCTTTCTTCATCTCCAGAAGTATGTCATTATCTCCGATTTGAGGCTTCGGCAGATCTGTTGGTGCGAAATCATTCGGACCGTTCAAAACAACTGCTCTCATACTTTCTCACTCCTTTTTTTATCTTGATGACATCATAGCATGTTTAAAAATAATTTTCAATAGTATTTTTATTTTTTGTAAATTATTTTCAATTTAGGGCTCTATTTTTGTCTATATTGCTGTATTTTCATTGTTTTTCATCTTTGCAAAGGATTAAATAAAAATATTTTTCAAAAAGTATTCCGCTTTATTTTCACATTATTTTTGTCTTTTCTGTAATTTTTTTTCAGTTACAGCCATAAAATCCCCATCTGGCTGACCACCTGACAGCGTGCAGACCTGCGCAGTCATCCTGCTGTCCGGACCGGAGATCCTATACAAAAAACCGCTGCAGATCACAACGACCTGCAGCGGCATTCGATTTGTATTACCTGTTTACAATTTATTTTCTGAAGTGGCTTTTCTGGTTTTCTGGATAGCCATGTAGGAGTTTTCATAATCTTCAAAGGCTACGATTGCTACCAATGTATCTATCATGGCCAATTGTGCGATCCTTGTACTGACAGACTCTGACTGGAATATAGTCTCCTCTGCCGAGGAATACAGAACCGTATCCGCAATTTTGGACAGAGGCGTCTTTCCCTGACTCACCAGAGCCACCGTATCCGCTCCATTCTCTCTGGCGTTCCGCAGACAATTCATTACATTGTAGTTGCTTCCGCTGTGGGAAATGCCGAAGGCAAGCTCACCCTCCTCCATAAGAGACGATACCATAAGCTGCATATCCGCATCATCATAGACAAAAGCCCTGATGCCTATCTTCATAAACTTATGCTGAGCATCCCTTCCCACCAGAAGGCTGCCGCCGCTGCCGAAGAAGATCAGCCGCTTTGCACTGCGTATCTGGTCTGCCACCTTTGTCAGCAAAGGCAGGTCAATACCCGCAAGGGTCCTGTTTAATACATTTACCTCTGAGGCAAAGATTTTCCTGCAGATGGTCTCCGGATCATCTCCCTGCTCCAGGCTGGGATTAAAGTGCTTGTCCCTGGGCAGCACGTCTCTGGCTGCATTCACCTTGAAGTCCTGGTACCCTTTATATCCCACACTTTTACAGAACCTCACCACAGACGCATCACTCACGCCTGCCTCTTCCGCAAGCTCTGTTATATTATAGTTCAGCACTTCCTCATAATGCTCCAGTATATAAGATGCCAGTTTCATTTCTGTATTGGTAAGCAAGTGCATTCTCCCCAAAATTTTTTCCTTGCAGCTTCCTCCTACCACAATCCACGCTCCTCTTTGAACTATTTTTACAATTTACAGAAAAATCATATCATATTTGAAAAAAATTTTCAACATCAATTTCTTTTTACACTTACGCAGATCAAAACCCTGTGTTCTTTTCTCTATGATTCCCATCCCGTAAGATCCCGTAACGTATTGATGATCTTCTCCATATCGATTGGTTTGGCAATATGGGCGTTCATGCCGGAATCCAGGGACTTCTTCACATCCTCTGAAAAGGCGTTGGCTGTCATGGCAATGATCGGGAGCCGGTCTGTATCCTCTCTCCCCAGGGCACGGATGCAGCGGGCCGCCTCGCATCCGTTCATGACCGGCATGCGGATATCCATAAGGACCGCGTGGTATCTCTCCGGATTCTCCCGCACCATATCCACTGCCTCTCTTCCGTTCACGGCCTGTTCCACCTGCGCTCCGGCCATACCAAGCAGCTCCCGGGCGATTTCCCGGTTCAGCTCATTGTCCTCGACCAACAGGACCTTCATATCCCTGAGGGGCGTTTTATCCAGGATATCTGTGACCTTTCTGTCTGTATCCGGCTTCTGGGAAACTGCATTCCTGTCCTGTAACTCCAGATACAGCGTCACTGTAAAACGAGTCCCTTTTCCCGGACTGCTGTGAACCTGCACATCACCCTGCATCATGCTGACAAGCCCTTTTACAATGGACATGCCAAGGCCGGTCCCCTGGATGTTCTTCACGCGCTCATCGTTGGCGCGCTCAAAGGGATCATAGACATGCTCCAGAAATCCCTCATCCATTCCGATGCCGTTATCCTCCACAATGAACTCAAATTTACCATAACCGCATATGTCAGACGCCTTCTCTCTGACGGCAATACCGATACATCCGCCGTCCGGGGTATATTTCACCGCATTTGTTATGAGATTCAGCAGGATCTGCCGGATACGGCCGGTGTCCCCCTGCACATTCCCGTGTATGATCTCATCTGTACATACGGTAAGCCTATGGCTCTTTTCCTCTGTCTCATGCCCGATTATAGTGCCGATATCACGCATCAGTTCCTGCAGGCAAATAGATTCCCGGGCAAGGATTATTTTGCCCGTCTCAATCCTGGTCATATCCAAAACTTCATTGAGAAGCTTCAGAAGATGCTCACTGGAAACACTGATCTTATCCAGGCAGTCCTGTATCTTCTCCGAATCCCCCGCATTTGCCTGGGCTATGGCGGTCATCCCCACAATGGCATTCATAGGAGTCCGGATGTCATGGGACATTCTGGCAAGGAAACTGGTCTTGGCCTCATTGGCAGTCCTGGCTGATTCGTAGGCTGTTAAAAGGGCCTGGCGGTTCTTCTCATCCTCCGCACGTCTGGCATCCACGTTCCGCATCAGCAGCAAAAAACCGCCGCCGGTATCCTGCTCTATGAGCGCTGAATAATACGAATAGTAGTGAAGCTGGTGTCTCTTATCCCACATGCGCAGTTCGCCTTCCAGCCACCTTCTGTCCCGGTAGCTCTCCTCCCGGTAGAGGCTTTCCAGGACTTCCCTGTCCTCCTCATAGACACACTTCCTAAGCTGCGCCGTATAGTCCGCAAAACTGCCGTTCCGCCTGAACTCCATACTCTTCTCCGCATAGTGGACACAGTGGTATTCCGTTCTTCCCACATCCACACTGACAGCCAGCGTGTACATTCTGGACACTGCCACCTGGGCGATCATCTGGTCATAATGCTGCTCCATCTCCGCATTCTGGTCGTCAAAGGCCATGATGACAATAGGGCTTTCCACACCGGATACGGCAAAGGGCAGAAGGAGTATCTGCCTCCAGTCACCGGATGCCACACGGTAGGTATATTCCACACGACTCCCCTGGCCGTTCAGCCGCTCCGGCAGCCTGTTTCCTGATGCCAGCTCCAGAAAATATTTTCTGTACTCCGGAAGCACACTCCCTGAGGCATAGACGCACAGGAACTCCCGAAGGCTGGAACAGCCGCTCACGTATCTGCCGATTTCCTGGTAATCCTTTATGGTCTTGATCTCCTCTGTCTCTATATTGCACAGATAAATCCCTTTGTACCGTTCACTTAACGTCCTGATGACCGCATCGGATTCCTGCTCGGCCCTGATGGTGTCTGTGATATTCTGGTGATAACCCCGCAGCCGGATTCCCTCTTTATAGCTGTCATCCTGTACACCGCCGCAGCGGACATAGATCCTTCCCCATTTCGGATGTCTCCAGGGGTATTGTACCTCCGCACGCCTGTGGCTTATCATCTGCTCCACCACTTCCTGGACCTGCGGATAATATTCCGGCACGATCCTGTCATACCAGGCCCTGTAGCAGACCTCCGGTTCCGGCTCCTCATCCAGACCCAGCAGCCCCAGCATGGCTCTGTCTGCGTACATCCTGGGTTCTTTCCCTTCTTCTATCTCTATGATCCAGAGTCCTGTCTGCGCCTGCTGAAGGACCTCCTGAATCATTGTTATATCCCCGAAATGTTCCAGCATAACTCTATCCCCTTTTCTGAATGCTGCCCGTTCACGCGCTAAAACCTATGTACAGTATACTACAAAATATTTCCCAATACTATCCTGGAGCAGTGTTTTTTTCTCCTCCCTCTGCATAGAATACTGGTTGAATACGAATAATAAGGCTGGTCAATCCATGTCGAAATTTTCCATACTGGTCAATCGGGAGCGCCCCCTGCCAAAAGGCTGCATTCCGCAAAATCTGACTGAACCCGCGATTCCCTTTCAAGCACCTCCCGGTGACGCCAAACGGCTCCTGGTCAGGGAGGCAGCCGCAGCCGCTGAAAAACTGTTTGCCCGTGCCCGGGAGGAGGGGCTCTGTCTGTGCGGTATCTCAGGCTACCGTCCCTACACCCGCCAAAGTGAACTGTACCGGGCAGCTCTTGCGAAAAACACCTCCATGACCGCCGTAGCGCCTCCGGGATGCAGTGAACACCAGACAGGCCTTGCCCTGGATGTATCCTGTCCCTCTGAAGACTACGAGCTGGAGGAGACCTTCGCCCTGACGCCGGAGGGCAAATGGCTCAATACCTATGCCTCCCACTTCGGTTTTATCCTCCGCTACCCAAAAGGAAAGGAGTCGGTCACCGGATTTCCCTATGAGCCCTGGCATATCCGCTATGTAGGGGACCCCCTTGCCCTTTACCTGTCCCTCACCGGATTGACCCTGGAAGAATACTACTTGTTATAATTAGACGAAAATATGTTACTGTTCACTGCGTGCCCAGCAACACGCTTCGCGATGCACAGATATGGAGCATTTTGCTCCACATCGCGCTGGCTGCCTCGGGATTTTCATGCCTTCGGCCTGAAAACACCTCGCGGGACAGTGGTATGTGAACAGTAACGAAAATACACCAAACAATCCGGCAAAATGCCAGTGTATCCTTGCATTTTGCACAAAAAGTGCTATAATATCACCAAGGCTGACGCAATCCCGGAGAACAGACTGATTTTCAAGGGAAGGCAGACAGATAAAGCTATTGCAAAGGAGCACTATAGTATGAGAGCTTTGAATTTAACATTACTGACCGATTTATATGAGCTGACCATGATGCAGGGTTATTTTAAGAACCCTACTGACCAGGTAGTCGTTTTCGATGCCTTTTACCGAAAAAATCCGTGTGACGGAGGATACGCCATTGCTGCCGGACTTGAACAGATTATCGAATATATTCGCGACCTCCACTTCACCCCGGATGACATCGACTACCTGAAATCTCTGAAGATCTTCGACGCAGATTTTCTGGAATACCTGCGGGGCTTCCATTTTACAGGTGATATCTACGCCATTCCGGAGGGGACCGTAATCTTCCCAAGGGAACCTCTTGTGAAGGTCATTGCCCCTGTTATGGAGGCCCAGCTTATTGAGACAGCTCTGCTGAACATTCTGAACCACCAGAGCCTGATCGCCACAAAGGCCTCACGGGTGGTATATGCTGCCAAAGGGGACGGAATCATGGAATTCGGCCTGCGCCGCGCTCAGGGCCCGGACGCGGGGATCTACGGCGCCAGAGCCGCTATGATCGGCGGCTGTATCGGAACTTCCAATGTGCTGACCGGTCAGATGTTCGACGTGCCCGTAAAAGGAACCCATGCCCATAGCTGGATCATGAGTTTCCCTGACGAATACACCGCGTTTAAGGCGTACGCAAAACAGTACCCCAACGCCTGCATTCTGCTGGTGGATACCTATGACGTGCTGGATTCCGGCGTGCCCAATGCCATCCGTGTATTTAAGGAAATGCAGGAGGAGGGCATAGAGCTGAAAGGCTACGGTATCCGCATTGACAGCGGTGACCTTGCCTACCTCTCCAAACAGGCCTACAAGATGCTGGCTGACGCCGGTTTTGAGGACGCCATTATCTCCGCCTCCAGCGATCTGGACGAGTACCTGATCGACAGCTTGAAGGCCCAGGGAGCCAAGATAAATTCCTGGGGCGTGGGCACCAATCTGATCACCTCCAACGGCCATCCGGCTTTCGGCGGTGTGTACAAGCTGGCTGCCATAAAGGAAAAGGATGACGAGGACTTTGTTCCCAAGATCAAGCTTTCCGAAAATGTAGAAAAGGTGACAAACCCGGGAAACAAGACCGTTTACCGGATATATGACAAGGCCACCGGTAAAATCCGGGCGGACCTGATCTGCCTGGCGGACGAGACCTTTGACACGGAAAAAGACATGATTATTTTTGACCCCATGGCTACCTGGAAGAAGACCAAGATTGCCGGCGGCACCTATACACTGCGCGAACTTCTGGTTCCTGTATTCCTGAAGGGTGAATGTGTCTACACCTCCCCCTCCGTCATGGAGATCCGCGATATATGCGCCAAAGAAAAGGAAACTCTCTGGAGTGAGACCATGCGTCTCGTCAATCCCCAGGAAGTCTACGTGGACTTATCTGACAAGCTGTACGCGATCAAATCCAGACTTCTGGAGGAGATGGGCGAAGCTGCCATCGAATAAAGATTTGTACATGAAAAATGCACCTGTCCCCGAATCCCTCTTACCGATTCCGGGCAGGTGCACTGTTTTTTTCTTTTCCCTACTGTTCCATCTGACGTCCCAGAAATCCGGAAGCCGCCTGGGCAAGCTTCAGCTCTGTCTCCGTAAATGCCCTGCCGCCCTCTCTTCCAAGCAGGATCACAATGCCGATGCTGTCCCCGGCGCATGTGATGGTGCTGTATGCCTGCGAGCTGTAATCATACCGGTCATCCTCCACCACTTTCAGGAACCCCTTGTCTGTGACAACATCATTTCCCCTGTCAGCGATCACATCCTCCAGCTCAGAATGTATCCTTTTTCCCAAATATTCCTTGGAACCGCTTCCTGCAGCGGCGATCACCTGGTCATGGTCACAGATGCATACCATACATCCGGCTACCTGGGCCAGGCTCTCTGCATACTCCTTTGCAAAATTCCCAAGCTCTCCAATGGGTGAATATTTTTTCAGGATGATCTCCCCTTCCCGGTCCGTAAAAATCTCCAGGGGGTCACTCTCTCTTATACGCAGTGTTCTTCTGATTTCTTTCGGAATTACCACACGCCCCAAATCGTCGATTCTTCTGACTATACCTGTAGCTTTCATAAAAAAATTTCCTCCATTTTACACTATGACATTTATCTTCTTTAACTTCACCTTCGCCTGAACGAATGGTAACTTTGGCAGTTAAATGTAGTATTTGTAAAATAGAGGAAACTATACATTTTTTGTTATTTTTAATCTATGCTGTTTTCGCCTTCATCCCAAAGACTTCCTTTAAATCAGCCGCTGCCGTAAGTGAACCCAGCAGGATCACGATTCCGCAGATGACGCTCTTCACATCCGGCATCTGGCCCAGGAACACAAGTGCCAGCACGATGGACCAGGCAGAGTATGTAATATCCAGAGCCATGCCTCTGGCGGCTCCCAGTGTGTTGATGGCTTTATAGTAACACAGGTAAGAAGCTGTGCCGAAAAATGCGGATATGAGAATGATCGCCGTAGTTTTTGTAAACGCAATATCCGCGGTGAATCCCCATCCCTTAATGACCGTGAGGATCACAGCCCCATAGAAAACAGCGCTGGTCATCTGACGGATCATCAGGGCATGTTCGTTGTTCACATTCGGGTCCTTCATGCCGTAAGCACAGATCACCACCTCAACAGCCCAGCCCACCACACAGAGTAGCGCGCACGCAAATCCCAGTCCGAAATTGCTGATCTGACTGCCGCCCGGTGTATATCCAAGGGCCACCATACCGCCGATACTCACAATAAATCCCGCGATCTGAACAGGCTTCATCCGCTCTTTCAGGAAAATATAGGATAATACCGCGCCCAATGCCGGAAACATGGCGGAGATCATGGCTGTGTAGGTCGCACCCAGGTACTTGATGGCAAATACATACCCGGTCATACCAATCGGCCCGCCGAACAGAGCACCCAGTATAATGAATTTGCCGCTCCTGGTCTTCAGTGCCCGCACCACGTTTTTCATCTGTTTTCTGACTCCCATATAGAAAAGCATCCATACTGCAGAGCAGAAATCATGCAGAAAGGTACTCACAAAAGGTGCCAGAAAAATTGCCTGTTCCGTGCTCACAAAAGGTGTCATAGCAAGGGCGATTCCCAAAATAATGGTATCTGCCGCCCAGAAGATACCTGCTGCCAAACCTGTAATCATCTTATACTCTCCATTCTTTCAAAACCACACACCGGACTGCCCTGCTGCTTTCAGGCCTATGACCTGCCGCTTCCCTGCATTGCATATCTGGCGATATTTCCTGCTTCGTAATCATACTGGTAGGCACCGCCCGGTGCCAGAAACTGTATGCCCGATACGGAACCGTCCGCGCGCTTTGCCGGATTGATACTGTGTATTTCACTTTCCCTGCATCCCAGCGTCTCTGCTATGTATTCCATGATGCGGGAACCGGAATGATCCCTGTAGACACTGTCAAATTCCCGCAGCTCCTCCAGGGAATCGAACTCGTAGATATTCCTCTCATCACATTTTTTCAGTTTCATGGGAAGCTTCTCTATGTTCTCCAGATAGATATTCTCCCACAATTTTTCCGCAGTCTCCGGCTTCCCGTACGCCTCATCCAGAATCTCCAGAAACTGCCGGGTGTACTCCTCTGTCCAGAAGGCAGGACCGTTCATGTACCAGGAATCCCTGCCTCCGATCACCACTGAGGTGATGATTCCCTCCTCATTTTCCTGCATACACCACTCATTCGTCTCGCCCTCCGCATAAAGAGCGGAGTAAAAGCTGCCGTCCGCTTTCTTCTCAAAAGGGTTCTCATTAAAGTAATTATCTGCGCAGCATATATAGGTATTGTGCAGATATTCCCTCACCGCGTAGATGGAGCTGTGGTTGTTCTTCCTGTCATACTCCGGGTTGTGGACCAGAGTGACACCCAGCTTTTCCTTCAGATACTCAAACATTTCTGCCTTGTAGCCCGTCACCACGATGACTTCATCAATACCCGCCTCGCGGAGCTGGCAGATCTGACGTTCGATCAACACTTCACCTCTGACGGGAATCAGAGCTTTGGGCATCTCATATGAGATCGGGGCAAATCTGCTGGACAGACCCGCTGCCAGAATCACTGCATTTTCTGCCTGATAAGACATATCACTGTTCTCCTTCCAATCCCTGCTTTACATACCTGTAATATTCTTTTGCATATCCGTACTGTCTCAGAGAGTATTCCCCGAACTCCACGCCTTCATGCCTCTTGAACTCACACCAGTTGCTCCACAGAAAACCGCAGACCGCAATGTAGGCGTATATCTTAAGCCTTACCTCTTCCCTGCACCCTTCCGTATAGTAGGCATCTATCAGCTCGTCCACCTTATCCTTCTCGTACAGGGCATAAATGGCGAACATGGCAATATCCACATCCTCATCCTGCATGCCGGCATACTCCCAGTCGATCAGGGATATTTTCTCATTCTCCCCCTCACCCTGCATCAGGAAATTATCCGGAACTGAGTCTATATGGCACAGAATCCAGTTCTTGGGCTGTTCGTCAATAAATTTCTTTAATTCATATACCTTTTCCTTGGTCCTGTCGTAGTCGCGGTAACAGGATGGCTCTCCTTTCCACAGACTCTCGTAGAACTCGATCCTCTCAAAGATATCAAAGGTATGTCCCGCCTTAAGGCCGCTGCTGTGGAATTTCCTCAGCACCTTCATGCACTTCTTCACATCCTCAGGGTTTTCCGAGTCGCAGCACCTGGCGCCTTCCAGGTACTCCGTCAGCTTGCAGCCGCTGTCCGGGTCAAAGTAACGGATGGTATCGCTGAGCTTTAAATCCTTTATGACCTGATACACCTCATATTCCTGCCTGCGGTTGATGAGCTGTTCGGTTCCCTCCCCCGGGATTCTCATAATATAGCTCCTGCCCCTGCAGGAAAACCGGAAGGAACGGTTTGTCATGCCCTTCTTCAAAACCTCTATCTGTTCAATCTCTTTCAATTCACAGTCCAGTGCCCCTGCGATCTCCTGCAGAATTCCGGAGTTGAGCTGCTTTGACTTCTCGTCCAGCTCTCTGAGCTGCTCATATGTATTAATCTCATACACTTCCCTGGCCGGAACCACTCTGGCGGAGACCGTCATCTTCTCCCTGTCCATAAGGGCCGCCTCCCAGAACGCATTGTTGAAGGATTTTCTCCCGGTCAACTCCCGGATCCTGGTTCTGAGCCGCTCCGCGTCCCGTTCCAGAATATAGGCAATCCCTATCATGCCGTTTCCGCTCTTCTCCGCATCCACTGCCACCAGCTCCAGCTTCCGGTTCACCCGCACATCGCTCTCGTCATCCACCAGATCGGTGACCATATACCAGGAATACAGTTCTCTGTCGGAAAAAGGATTAAAGCTGCACCACACATCACAGGGAATGATATATGTATTGGAAATCCTGTCTGCTGCCAGCTTCAGGGAGTGGAGATTGTTCTTATCCCCGTATTCCCGGTTGACGATCAGATTGACGCCGTACTGGTCAATCAGGTATTCATACTGCTCCTTCATAAATCCCACAACGATATCAATCTTATGTATGCCCGCCTCATGAAGCTGCCGGATCAGGCGCTCTATAAGCGGTTCTCCGCCTACCTCTATGAGTCCCTTGGGAATCTCACGGTTGATGGGGACCATGCGCACCCCGTATCCAGCCGCCAGGATAATGGCGTTCTTTGGCTTCTTCTGCTGTATTTCCTCCACTGCCCTGTCTGTCAGAGTATACTCCTTATTCAGATACCCGTCCTTCACCAGAGCGGCCAGCGACTGATTGACTTTTCCCAGGGAATATCCTGTGCTCTCTGACAGGGTTCTCTGGTTGTGGTAGCCTTTATCTATAATTGCGTTCATTACGTCGTATTCTTGTATATTCATGTAATTATATTTTCTCCTTTTCATGAACATTGTGGTTTTATAATAGCACTCCCTCTGCCCTATTGTCAAGATTTTTCTACCCACAAAGTGCCGCTCTCCCGGCACATATTCTTTTTCCAAGAGCTTTCCACGCAAAAAAAGACCCGCCAGACGGAAAATTTCATCCGAATCTGACAGGTACTTTCTCCATTATTTATCTTCCGGACGGTTATATGTCCAGATTGGCGTAAAATTCTTTTATTTTTGCCTCCTGGTAGGTTCCGGCAAAGGTGCCCTCCAGGAAATGCTGCAGCCCTTTCTCCGCAAATTCCTCCCAGGACTCCGTCTCCTGGTATGCCAGAACAGGGTAAAACAGGACACCTGTGCTCTCTGCCGCCATTTTGTCTGCAGGGGCATCCCCGATCATGAGCACATGGTTTTTCTCATAGCCCCGCTCTGTCAGGGACTGAAGGCATGCCTCCTTTGTGCCGGACTCCTGGGACAGAAGCAGATCTGCGTATTCCATAAGACCGCTGTCCTCCCATTCCCTGCGGATCTCTTTGCCGTTGGAGGCTGTGACGATCACCACATCAGCTTTGCCTTTCATGAGCTTCAGGGCATCCTCCACACCGTCAAAGGGTGACTTTCTGCTGTTGGAGAGCATCACAATGGAATCATTGACCAGTCTTGACCACTCCAATGCTTTCTTCATGCAGATACTGTCTGTTCTCTCATATGCCTCCCTGAGGCTTTCATCTGACAGCTCATCTGTTGTCTGGACCCAGTAGATCAGCTCATCCAGACCGTCCACCCTGGCGTAATTCTCGTTAATCTCCACCAGAATCTTAGCCAGCCCCTTAAACCGGTTGATTCCCCGGCTTCTGCTCAGCAGGTTGATCTTCCTCCAAAGCCGTACAATATCCTCCCTGTAATCCCCCAGATCCCATTCATGCACAAGGCACGGCGCAAAGCAGCGCATATGTTTTACATCCATAGTGTCCATGGCACAGCCATCAGAGTCAATACATATCAAAAAGTCCCTGGACTTTTCAAAATCCTTTGCTACATTTTTCATTCTCCTGCCCTCCATTTACAACATAATAATTATATCTATTATACTATCTTCTTATTCATGCCGCAATAAACATACTTCCGGCACTTTGCAGAAATATTGAAGTTATCTTTGTATAACTTGCAGAATCATGTTTTTCCGGTAGGAATTTTTCAAAAAAAATGTTATACTGTTGCAAGCAAATACCGTTACGCAAAGGAGAACAAGATATGCCAGAATACAATTTCGACGAATATATTGACCGGACCGGGTCCAATTCCATAAAACACGCGTTCAAAAAGGAATATCATGTGCCGGAGGACGTTATCCCCCTGTGGGTAGCCGACATGGATTTCCGCTCACCCAAAGAAGTCTGTGACGTGATCGCGGAGGCCGGAAAATTCGGTATCTTCGGCTATGCCGGTGTGCACGATGATTATTTTGAAGCCATCCACGCCTGGATGCTGAAACGCCACGGCTGGGATGTGAAAGAGGAGTGGATGGTCCGCATCCCCGGTGTTGTCTGCGCCATTGCCACGGCTGTGCGCGCTTTGACGAAGGAGGGGGACGGCGTCATGATCATGCAGCCGGTCTATCATCCCTTTAAGAATGTACTTGTGGCCAATAACAGAAAGGTAGTGAAGCACTGCCTGAAAACCGGAGAGGACGGCCGTTTCCATATTGATTTTCAGGAAATGGAGCGCCAGATAGCTGAGGAGGACGTCAAAATGCTGGTCCTCTGCACGCCCCACAACCCGGGCGGCCGTATCTGGGATAAGGAAGAGCTTGAGAAGATCGCGGATATCTGTCTGCGCCATCAGGTCTATGTGGTCGCCGATGAGATCCACCACGATTTCATCCTGCCGGGCCACACCTTCACAGAGTGGGCATCTGTAAGTGAGGAGATGAACCAGCACAGCCTTATCTGCACTGCTCCCAGCAAAACCTTCAATATTGCGGGCCTGGGCCTGTCCAACATCTTCATTCCGAATGAAGAGATCCGCAAAGCCTTTGAAAAAGAGATCTCACGCGCCAGCATAGAGGCCGGCAATGTCATCGCCCTGGACGCCTGCAAGGCAGCCTATACTTACGGCGAGAACTGGCTGGATGAGCTGCTGGAATACCTGGAAGGAAACGTTGCACTTGTCCGCAGCTTCCTGAAAGAGAATCTGCCCCAGATCAAACTCATGGAGCCGGACGGCACCTATCTGATTTGGCTGGATTTCTCCGCCCTCGGAATGGACAGTGACGCCTTGGATGAATTTCTTATCCACAAAGCCAAAGTATGGCTGAACAAAGGCTCCATGTTCGGTGACGGGGGCGAGCGCTGCTTCCGGATGAACCTGGGAAGCCCGCGCCACGTGATCTTAAAGGCACTGGAACAGATCAAAGAGGCAGTTGACACACTGGAAATCCAATAAAATAATTACGGGCAGTTCCGCCGGAAGCTGTATCTTCCCGGCGGGACTGCCCTTTTTGATTTCTCATAGCTCTCTCTCCTGCTGCTAGCCCCGGCTTATGCGCCTGGCATCCTGAAACAGCTCGATATCTTCCCTTGTGACTTTAATATTCGTGATATAATTCTTTCCCTGGGGCGTTGTCACGCTGACTTCCACCACGGTCCCCTCCTGAAGTGCATCCGCGGATACGGATTCCAGAAATCCCCGGACTTTTGGATGGCGTTTTTCAAACTGTGCCATGGCCGATCTGGCCTGCATCATTTTTATCGGATTGAATCCCATACTGTTTTTCTCCTTTATCCGCCTTACACAAGTCTCTCAGACCTGCCCGCCGGCTTTTGCCGTCTGCCGTTTATTCTTCCGGGCATCATGCATTCTGTGTACTTTTGGCATAGTCATTGTTTGATAAAGTATTATATCATGAATTTTCTGCATTAATATGCAATTTCCCTAATTTATTGAAATTTAATATTTACCGGGGAAGAATCCGGCCTGAAAACACCTCGGGGGACAGTGGCATATGAACAGTAACAAAAGGGTACCGCAAATCTGCAGTACCCTTGAATATCCGTATATTTTGATTTTTTATTTGTACATTTTCATGTAGTCGCCGTGTGCATCAATAAGCTCATCACACATTTTCACAATATCGTCAATGCTCAGTTCCGCGCCTGTATGCGGGTCCATCATGGCAGCCTGGTAGATGTATTCTTTCTTCTTGGTCGCTGCTGCTTCGATGGTCAGTAACTGTACATTGATATTGCTCATGTTCATGGCTGCAAGCTGTACCGGCAGTCTTCCGACTCTGCAGGGGTTCACACCTGTTCCGTCAACCAGGCAGGGAACTTCCACACAGGCGTCTGCCGGAAGGTTCTCAATGGAACCGTTGTTGATCACATTGCCGCCGATCTTGTACGGCTGGTTGGTCACAACTGCCTCCATAATATAGGAAGCATATTCCTTGCTTCTGTCATGGGTGATCTTACCGTCTTTGAGGATGCTGTTTCTCTCCTCTTCCCATCCCTTAATCTGCTCAATACATCTTCTCGGATACTCATCCAGCGGAATATTGAATTTCTCGATCAGTTCCGGATATTTGGATTTGATGAAGAACGGATTGTACTCTGCATTGTGCTCGCTGGACTCTGTGCAGTAATATCCAAGGTGTTTGATATATTCAAAACGAACCATGTCGTCATGTTTCTGTGCTGCATTCATCTCTGCTGCTCTTCTGCGGATCTCCGGATACAGATCATTGCCGTCCTTATCCTTGATGTCCAGCAGCCATGCCATATGGTTGATACCCGCAATGGTCTCCACACGGCCTTCCAGCTTGTCCTTCATATCCAGCTTTTCAAGCAGCTTCTCTGAACATACCTGAACGCTGTGGCACAGACCTACGGTCTTCACGCCTGTGTAACGCTGCATATATCCGGACAGAATGCCCATGGGGTTTGTGTAGTTTAAGAAAAGTGCATCCGGGCAGACCTCTTCCATATCTCTTGCAAAACCTTCCAGTACCGGAATGGTACGAAGCCCTCTCATAATACCGCCGATTCCCAGTGTATCTGCAATGGTCTGACGAAGGCCGAATTTCTTCGGGATCTCAAAATCTGTGATGGTGCAGGGATCATATCCGCCCACCTGGATAGCATCTACAACAAATGTTGCATCCCGAAGCGCTTCTTTTCTGTTCTCCACGCCCAGATAAGTTTTGATGTGTGCACGTCCCTCGTTTACATTTTTGTTGATTGCATTGAGGATGATCTCGGAATCCTCCAGACGTTTTCTGTCAATATCATATAATGCGATCTCACTGTCACACAGTGCCGGGCTGCACATACAGTCGCCAAGTACATTTCTTGCAAATACGGTGCTTCCTGCACCCATAAAAGTAATCTTTGCCATTTTATCATTTCCTCCGTTTCTGTTGTTTTCTGATGGTTCTTATTATATAATCAGAGCAGAAAATATTCTATCTTATTTGTTTCTTATAATTGTAAAAATGTTGCATGTAGGTTACGATTCACGACCAATGTTCCGGGAGGTGTTTTGCGAAGCAAAATCCCGAGGCAGCCAGCGCCAAAATGCAATTTATTGCATTTTGTGTGCATCGCGAAGCGTGTTACTGTTCACAGAACTGCGCTTTTTGCAGGGCTGTGAATAGTAACGCATATAGGTAATTATTCGGATAAAGGAGTGAGCAAAATGAACCCAGAACCATCCGGTACCCTGTCCATCTATTTCTGCGGCACCGAGCCATGCGCCCCCGGACATGCCTTTGGCCCGGCTGTCCGTCCCCACTATCTCATCCACGTGGTGCTGGACGGAAAGGGGATCTATAAGCGAAACGGGGAGACCTATCATCTGAAAGCAGGGGATGCTTTCCTCATCTCCCCTATGGAGTCCACCTATTACCAGGCTGACGAAAAGGAGCCGTGGCGGTACGCCTGGGTGGGATTTGACGGCATGAGTGCGAAAGACCTGCTGGAGAGAACATGTTTCCGGAACTCCTGTGTGTACTTCTGTCCCCATGACGAAAAAAAGAGAGAGGCTGTCATTGCCCATGTTCTGGAACTTCTGGATTCCTTTCTCTCCCGGGGGCAGAACAGCCTGACTCTGTTAGGACATTTTTTCCAGCTCCTGGGCACCATGCAGAGCCCGGAGCCGGCCGGACGGGAAGAATATCCCCGCCAGTATCTGGCAAAAGCCATGGAATATATGAACAACAACTACAGCTACAATATACGAATCTCTGATATTGCATCCTATATCGGTGTGGACCGCTCTTATCTGTACCGCATTTTTATGGAGGAGGAACACATCTCACCCAAACAGTACCTGATGCGTCTGCGGCTTCGCACCGCTGCCAGTATGCTGCGCTCACCCCGGTATACCATCACGGAGATTGCCTACTCCTGCGGGTTTCGGGATGCGGCTGCCTTCTGCAGCCAGTTCCGCAGGGCCATGGGATTTACGCCCAGCCAGTTTCGGGAATACCTGAAAGAGGAGACAAAATATACCCAGTAGCTGAGGTTTAAAACCCTGTATTTCTGAACTCCTTTGGGGAGATTCCGGCCTTTTCCGTGAAAAACCTGGTGAACACCGCATGTTCGGAAAATCCCAGCTCCTCGGAAATCTCATTTATATTCATGGCAGAGGACAGCAGATAGTCCTTCGCCTTCTCAAACAACATATTTCTCTGCAGAAAAATAGGGGATATTCCGAAATACTCCTTGAATTTGTTGGAGATATAGGTGGGATTCATGTGGTATTTCTCTGCCAGTGTCTTCAGATTCATGCCTGCTGTGGGTCTCTGGGAGATATCGTCAAAAATATCCATAAACACCGCCGGAATATCCGGTGCAAGCTGGGTTTTTTCTGATTTCAGAAAGCTGTCAAAGATGCATGCCAGGACTTCAAGCGCTTTTGCATTTTTATATATCATATCGGCAATCGTCTCTTCATTCTGTATAGCTTCCATATAGTCAAAGAATTTCTGTTCAAACTCGCTGCTGTTTTCCATATGGACTTTGCAGGGCAGTTTGAGCAGACTCAGCACATCTATGTTGTAAGCTGTCCTGAAGTTAAAATGCCACCACAAAAATTCCGACTCCTCCCTGGACATCTTTACATGGTCATGGATCACATTCGGAGGCACGAAAATGGCATCTCCGTCCCTGCAGCAGTACTCTCTGTCCTGGATGCGCAGAAGGGCCTCTCCTCTTTTCAGATAGGACATTACACAAAACGGCATCTGCCGGTTAAGCTGCACCATTTCTGTTCTGGTCTGGTAATCATACTCCACGATGTCCAGTACTGCACGCTGTATCAAAGGTCTTAAACGTTCACTCATGCTGTCTCCTCTCTCTGCGTCCCGGACCGTGCCCCTGCGGTCACAGTCCCTCCCGGCAGGCCGTTTGAATCTTGCCCCGGAGATTACTGATTTTTAAAAGCAACCCCCATCTTCACACTCTCCTGCGGGTTTTCCACAATATAGTGCAGATAGCTCTCATCACAGGTCTCAAAATCCACCACGGGATCAACGATATTTTCACAGGAGAACATGCCTTTACAGAGCATATCCCATGCCTCTTGGCATATTCTGTCAAAGCTCCATCTCGGATAGTCATTGTTCGGCTCACTGCATGCCCGTGAAAAGTAAAAATGACACTGGTTAAAATGTCCCTCATATCCCAGATTGATGGGAATATGGCATTCTCCCAGCCAGCCCACCATGGCAAAATTTCCTCCATAGGCAAGAGCCCGGATTCCCTGCTCCACTGCCTTATAATTTCCGCTTGTCTCGATCACAACATCCATACCGATTCCGTTTGTCTTATCCCTTAAGATCAGCCCGAAATCCTCCTTCGTCGGGTCAAACGCCATATCCGCGCCATTATCCAGCGCAGCCTGCCGCCTTTTCTCTATGGGGTCTGTTACCACAACAAGGGAAGCCCCCGCCGCTTTTGCAGCCTGGGCAGCCATAAGTCCAATAGCCCCAAGACCGGAGATAAGCACTTTATCGCCCAGACGTACATGGCCGTCCCGCATTCCCCCCAGGGCAAACTGAAGGGGATCATAGCAGACTGCCTCTTTCCAGGTCATACTTTCCGGCATGACCAGGACATCCTCTGCCTTTACTGTGTGGGTGTTTTTCAGATTGCCGTATCCGGCAACCCTTTGACCTGTCTCCAGGCCCTCTACGCCCTGGCCGATCTCGGTGATTCTGCCCACCCACATATTTCCCAGGCCGGACGTTCCGTCATACACAAGCTCCTTTTCTCTCGGTCTGAAAATGTGTGTATTCTCATCGTAGTAAACCTTTGCAAAGGGGTCTTTCTCATATCCGTGCAGTTCTGTGCCGTGTTTCGGTGCACCGTAATCCGATACCACCCTTACATAACCTGCCTGAAGAGGCATTTCCTGATATTCTTCCAAAACAGGCTTTCCGTTTCGTCCTAAGAGTAATTGTTTCATAATGTGTGTCCTCCTTTATTTATGTAAACCTACTTTTATGCCGTCCATGCCTGCGGATTCCACCACGGTCTCCACATAACAGAGGCTTTTATAACCTTCTTTGATGTCGCATGTTGTCTGTTTCTTTTCTCTGACACATTCCAGGAACTCCCTGACCTCATCCAGATATGCGTCCTCTTCAGAATCTACCGTCTCTGTCCTTAACCCGCCTTCACCCGTGTAAGTAAAGACCGCATGGTTAAAGTCACAGAAATCAGCGGTGACTTTCTCGTATACCACCTTGAATCTGCCAATCCATTCTCCCGGAACCTCACAGTTATTGGCAGTGATAGCGGCCACAGCACCGTTGGTAAATCCGGCAAAGGAGGTACTTACATCCTCTACTGTGTAGTTATGGATATGGTTGTGGCATACATTTCCCATGACACCTGCGGCGTATTTTGGTTCTCCCATCAGGTAACGGCATAAATCATAGACATGAATTGCCTGCTCATAGATCTGTCCGCCGCACAGATCAACATTGATCCACCAGGGTGTGTGAAGGGAATTGCAGGAATAATGTCCGTGAAACAGCACCGGCCTTCCCGCCTCACCGGACGCGATCAGCTCCTTCATTTTTTTAACCGCTGCCCCCTGTCTCATGTGAAATCCGACTCTGGTGATAATCCCGCTTTTCGCGGCGCTCTCCACCATTCTTTTCCCTGTCTCTGTATTCAGAGCAATCGGTTTCTCTATAAAAATGTGCTTTCCTCTCTCTGCGGCACGCTCAAACTGATGGTCCTGGGCAAAGGGCGGAAGACAGATGAACAATACATCAAAATCACCTTCATCCAGCATTTTGTCAAAGTCATCGTATTCCTGTATATTTTCCTGCGGTATTTCCTCACAGAAAGCCTCTCTGGCTGCCCTGCTCTTGTCGCATACGCAGGATATCTGTGCACCTGATTCCAGGAGCCTTTTGGCATGGCCTTTTCCCATATTTCCGGCCCCCAGTATTGCTGCTTTTACACTCATTAAATTTTTCCTCCTCTATTTTAAATCGTTCTTTGCTCCGGCTGCTGCCTTTTCTGCTGCTACCCCTTCACGGCTCCGGCAGTGATACCGTCAACGAAACTTCTCTGGAATATGGAATATACAATGATGATCGGCACCGTACAAATGGTCACTCCCGCCGCTATCAGCGATGTATTCATGGTATATTCCCCCTGGAAATACATAAGCCCCAGAGGCAGCGTCCTGTATTTATCGTCATACACCATCAGCATGGGCAGAAGATAATCATTCCAGGACCACATAAATTCAAAAATCAGCAGGGAAGTCAGAGCAGGTTTTGTCAGCGGAAGCATAACATACAGCCACGCCTTCCACTTTCCGGCCCCGTCAATGGTGGCCGACTCTATCAGTTCATCCGGCAGTTCCCGGAAAAATGACCGCATCATAAAGCAGGCAAACGGCATGGACAGCCCAAAGTACGGCAATATCATAGCCTGCAGTGTGTTGATCATGCCAAGCTGCTGTACATTATAGTAAAGCGGTATGATCATGGCATTGATCGGTATCATCATACCTATGAGAATAAAATAAAAAATCTGGTTTCTCCCTTTCCATTTCAGTTTGCCAAAGGCATACCCTGCCATGGACGAAAGCAGCAGCACCACAAAAACCCTGGGTACAGCCACTAAAATGCTGTTTTTCATATAGCCGCCCATGCGCCCGGTTGTCCATGCTTCTTTTATGTATTCAAAGGTCACTGAAGTGGGAAATGCAAACGGATCGTTTACGGAAGGGTCAAAGGGCTTTATTGCTGCCATCCACATCCAGAAGATGGGAAGAACGGAGACCAGCACAAATAAGATCAATATGGCATGTGTCAGAATACTGACCAGGTGCCGCCTGGCCGCTGTGTGTTCACTCATATTTTCCCCTCCTCTACTCTTTGTCTGTCAGTTTCATGAAAATTCCGGAGCATACCGCAATGATCACAGCCAGAACCACAGCAAGTGCCGAACCATATCCGTAATCATTCATATTAAAAGCTGAATTATACATGTAGGTGGAAATAACCTCTGACGAGTGATAAGGCCCACCCTTCGTCATAATATAGATCAAGTCAAATACTTTAAACGAACCGATCAGTGAATTGGATACCAAAAGTACGATCGTCCCCTTAATAAGCGGAACAATGACATAGATAAACTTCTGAAAGGCATTGGCCCCCTCCAGTTTTGCCACTTCCAGATAGCTGGTATCAATCCCCTGCAGCGCCGCAAGAAATACCACCATATTAAATCCGTAACAGGTCCAGCTTCCCGCAAGCACCAGGAACCATATGACCATTTTCTCATCCCCGAGAAAATCGATTCCCGCAGCCCCATGCATTCCCAGAGCATTCAGCATCCTTCCCAGGATTCCGAATTCCGGATTGTAGATCCATCCCCATACGATGCCGACTGCAACAAGCGAAACCACATTCGGCATGAAATAGGTAAGCCGGTACAAAAATTTTCCTTTTACATACTTCTGTGTCAGCATCACCGCAAAGATCAGCCCCAGAAGTACAGGAACAAAAATGGTAAACAGTATCCAGATGACATTGTTCCCCAATGCTTTATAAAAAATGGGGTCCTTCAGTACCCTTGCATAATTATCCAGACCCACAAACTTCATGAAAGGAGCCGCGCCGTTCCATTCATGAAAACTGATCCTCACAGTTGAAAAAATAGGTATCACCAGAAACAGGCAGTAGAACAGCAGTGCCGGAAGTGCAAAAGCAAAGCATCCCATCCAGTTTTTCAGCAACATCCTTTTTCTTTTATCCATAAAAACACCCTTCCCGCTGCACGTGACAGGGCTGCAGCAGAATCCTGCAGCCCCTCACAGATTTATAACAATAGAATGTTCACAGGTATGCTTCTGCCGCCTATTCTACTGAGTAGTTTCCTGCCTCGATCTCTTCCTCAAATGCCTTCTGCTTCTGTTCCATACAGGCAGCTCCGTCAATCTTGCCCGCAATAAGCTGCTGCACGTAGTTCTGTGTCACATCATTTACCTTAGGCGGCATAAGCACGTCTATATTCTCGCCAAGGTTCTCGGACGCGTTGATCTCATCCACCACATCTTTGAACAGCTCACTGACTTCGTAGGCGCTGTAATCCACATCTTTTACAGAGGGGATCAGACCTGCTTCATACCAGAGTTCCATGTTGTCAGGCTGGAACATATAGTCCAGAAATTTTACTGTCTCTTCCGGATATTTCGTCTTAGAATTTACAACTACAGCTTCACCAAGTCCCCCCGGAGGGCAGTTGTCCAGATCATCCGATGCTACCGGTACGAAGAAAAATCCCACATTGTCCTTCATATTCTCCACACACGCGGATACCAGCCAGGTACCGGTCACACGCATGGCACCTTCCCCTGCGTAGAATGCTTTATTTGCATCTTCGGATGCCAGGCTCAGAGGCTTCTCTGTGGCATATCCCTTTTCAAACACACTGTAAAGTTCATCAAGAGCTGCCCCGAATCCTTCGCTTGTCCAGGGTATTTTTCCCGCTACCGCTTCTTTTACTCTGTCCGCTCCCACAAAACTGTTCAGCCAGATTGACTCATAGTGAAATCCCGGCCACTGCTCTTTGTCATCCATGATAAGCGGCGTGATGCCTTTGTCTTTGAATTTCTGGCATATCTGCATAAACTCTTCGTAAGTCTCCGGTACTTCAATGCCTTCCTCCTCGAACATTTTCTTGTTGTAATATACGCCCAGCATTTCCAGCTCATTGGCTACACCGTACAGTTTGCCGTCGTATACGGTTTTCTCCAGAGCCCAGTCATGGAACCTGTCATCCCATTTATACTGTTCCCTGTAGTCGCTCAGATCCATTGCCAGACCGGCATTTGCCAGAACGCCCAGATAACCGGCACCGGCGTCATAACTGAAGATATCCGGGCCTTCTCCGCTGTTGATGGCAGGCTTGATGGTATTTCTCAGATCTGCAACCTTGAAAGCGGTACGCTTGATGGTGACATTGGGATTTTCCTTCTCGAAATTCTCGATGATGGTGTCTATCATTTTCGCTCCGGCACCCTCTGTCCTTAAATCCCACATGTTCAGTTCAATTTTTTCTGTGGAAGCAGCATTATCCCCCGAGTCACCTGCATCCGTTTTTGTCTCTGTCTTGCTTTCAGCCGTATCGCCCTCTTTTGCCGTTCCGGGCGTACATCCTGCCAACATTGTCCCCACAAGCACCAAACCGGTCAATACCTTCCATTTTCTTCCCATAAATACATCTCCTTTGCATAATATTTAATATTTTTGGTATGTTTAATATAGCATTTCTTGTAGAAAATGTACTTACCACTCCTTTTCCTGTTCTTTGCAGTTTTACATATTTTGGTAATATCTTTGCAGATTTACATATTTTTCTTCGATTTTGGCTGTTTGCATGGTGTATTTTTCTGCGGAAATACTGTAGAATTGCAAAGGAATTTGTTATTGATTAATTTTTCTGATAAATACGATTATTTAATTATCAGATACTTTTTCTAAATTAAATACTTTTTGCGCTGAATAGCCAAATAATCATCAAGGAGATTTCCTTTTGGAAAAAGAAATGCAAAAAGCAACTGTCCGGCAGTTTTATGCCGGGCAGTTGCTTTTTTGGGTGGGACTCTATTATTATTGATTGTTTAAGAGCGTGTCTTGTGTCTGATAATTGATTTTGATAAGCTGTGCATGACAATGCGCATCATATTATTCCGTAATGTTTCAGCGCATAATGGATTCCATCTTCCTCGATTCCCTTTGTCACATAACTGCAGTACGGGAGGATCTCTTCTTTGGCATTTCCCATTGCTATGCTGTTCTTTACTGCTTTCAGCATATCCAGATCATTCTCACTGTCGCCTACAGCAAAGCAGTTCTCCATATCTGCATCCAGATGGCTGCACATAAACCGGATTCCTGTAGCCTTTGTGTAATCTTTCTGCGTCACCTCCCAGACATTGCCGCCCCGGGGGATGCAGTAAAAATGTTCATCCAGAAATACTTTTATCTCCCCGGCTGCTTCTGTGTCCGGAAGGAATATAAGGCATTTATCATAAGTCTGGTTTTCATCGCGAAATAACTCTTCGATATTTCTCCCTTTCGCCGCAAATATCTGTATTGCCTCCTGAAGCCATGGATTGGGGTAACTGAAATCAAAATATATAGCCTTGTCAGCCTCATAAAATACAGGGATCTTGGCATCCCTCAGCATTTTTGCAACTTTCACACACATATCATGGGGAATTGCAGATTCCAGCAGCTTTTTGCCTCTGTAATAAATGTGGGTGCCGCAGCCACAGACATATCCGTCAAAATCCATGGAACGGATTTCCTCACTGATACTGTAATACGTCCTTCCGGTATTGACAAACACCTGGTGCCCGTTTCTCTTTGCCCCGGCAATCGCAGCCCTGGTACTGTCGGGTATGATCCCGGAGGGCTCCATTGCAAGTGTGCCGTCTATGTCAAAAAATATTAGTTTACTGTCCATAATCTCTCCTTAATGTTAAAGTCCGCTTTTTTTAGGTGTCTTACTGCATATAAAAACCACCCTTAAACCTTTGCATGTCAGGGTGGTATCCTTTACTTTCAGAGGTCAGCCGCGCTTGGCTGTTGTGTTCTTTTCCGTCTTCAATTTATCATATTTCTGTTAAGAATTCAAGCGATTATTGCCGGTCGTTATTGACGCTGTTATTGCTGTGTTGCTGTCCACACGCCACTGTCCCGCAAGGTATTTTCAGGCCGAGGGCACGAAAATCCCGAGGCGGCCAGCGCGATATGGAGCATTCTGCTCCATATCTGTGCATCGCGAAGCGTGTTGCCGGGCACACAGTAAACAGTAACATTGCTGCGCCGGCAAGTGGTTACTGACTGCGTCGCGCCCGGCAGTTACCAATCCATTCTCCTGCTAAACTACACTAAGTTTTACATGTAAACCGGAAATACCTGTTGCCGGCAGAAAAGGCCTGTGCTAAAATTAAAAAAAGCATATTTTCTGGATCATCTTTCTATTTTTGAATCAGTCTTGGGATTCATAATATCTTATATCATTTCATAATAACGGGTCGACGTATGTCCGGCCTGTCCTTTCGGAAAATTCGTGCTTTTCACCACATTTTTTGCAGGAGTTTTCGGAAAGGTTAGAAACCTCCTGCGTCTATAACTAAAAAAGGAGGTTTTATATGGAAGAACGGAAACAGCAGCCGCATGCCCTGCAGTGGCATCCTGCTTTTTACGCCGGAATTCAAATTGAACTGGAAGCAGAGGTAGATCTGCTGCTCTTTGAAAACGAACATCAATTGGGTACAAAACCAAAGGAAATCGATGTGCTGATCGTAAAAAAAGAAAGAGATGTTTCTATCCGGAAAAATATCGGAAGGATTTTCAGGACGCACAATATTGTGGAATATAAAAGTCCTAAAGATTATCTGAGTGTGGATGATTTTTATAAGGTTTATGGTTATACTTGTTTTTATAAGGCAGATACCGCGCAGGCTGACAGCATCGCCATCCATGATATTACCATAACCTTTGTATGCCACCGGTATCCGCGCAGTCTCATGCGGCACTTGACAGAGGAACGGGGCTATGAAATCCACAGAGAAGAGGATGGCATTTATTATATCACCGGAGATAATATCCCAATTCAGCTGATCCTGACCAAGGAACTGTCTGAGGAACAGAATCTATGGCTGAAAAGCCTGACAAATGAACTGGAAGAAACAGAGACGGCAAAACACTTGATTGAGCAGTATGGAAAGCATAAAGGTAATAACCTGTATAAATCCGTTATGGATCTTATTGTCCGTGCAAACAAAGATAAATTCAAGGAGGCAAAGATTATGTGTGAAGCATTAGAAGAATTAATGGAGGATGAACTGGAAGCTAAGAGGACTCAGGGACTGGCAGAAGGATTGGCTTTGGGAGAGGCTTTGGGAAAGGCAAAGAGTATTGTGACTCTGCTGAAGGATCTGGGTGATGTATCTGAAAAACTGCAGCGAAATATTATGGAACAAAATGACACTGAAATTCTGAACCGGTGGCTCATATACGCGGCCAGGGCCGAGACAATCCGGGAATTTGAACAAAAAATCCAATAAACCCTGACCATAGCCAAAGAAAACTGAAAACACAAAAATAAATTTAAGGGAGGCGAAGACTATGTGTGAGGCATTGAAAGAATTGATGAAGGATGAACTGGACGCCAAGTGGGCGGAAGGATTTGCAGAGGGACGGGCCTTGGGAAGGGCTTTGGTTATTCTGGATCTGCTGAAGGATTTGGGCGAAGTATCTGAAGAGCTGCAAAGAAAGATTATGGAACAGAGTGACACTGAAGTTCTAAACCAGTGGCTCAGATACGCGGCCTGGGCCGAGACAATTCAGGAATTTGAGCAAAAAATTCAATAACGGCTAACCGGAAGCATGCTCCGCATCCGCAAACTTTAAGTCCTGTCATAAAACCTCTGCAAAGGAAATATGATAGAATAAACAACCCTTCCAGGACTTATTATGCTACATAACATTCCAATTAAAAAATTTCTGGCAATCGCTCTTCTCTTTGCCGCAGCCTACTTTGCCGGCTGTTTTATCGCTGAGGCGGTAAACGGCAGGCAGGCAGAATCCGTCTCCACCTCCGCTGACGGCAACTGGGGCCTTAGTTTCCAGGAGGAGGGCAAACCGCCTGTGGCAAATGCCACCTTCGATGAATTGAAACAGTACGATGCCTATTATGCCGAAAATACAGAAGAGAAAGTCATTTACCTCACCTTTGACTGCGGCTATGAAAACGGAAATACAGCCACCATCCTGGACGCACTGAAAAAACACAATGCCCCTGCCACCTTCTTTGTGGTTGGAAATTTCATCTCTACCAGCCCTGATCTGGTAAAACGAATGGTCAAGGAAGGCCACACCGTGGGCAATCATTCCTTCCATCACCCGGATATGTCCAAAATATCCACCATAGATTCCTTCTCCAAGGAACTTCAGGAGTTGGAAGACCTCTACACAGAGACTACCGGTAAGCCCATGACCAAGTTCTATCGCCCGCCCCAGGGCAAATACAGTGAAAGCAACCTGAAAATGGCACAGGAACTGGGCTATAAGACTTTCTTCTGGAGTCTTGCCTATGTAGACTGGTATCAGGATAAGCAGCCTTCAAAAGAGGAGGCCTTCAGTAAACTTATCGGAAGGATCCACCCCGGCGCCGTCGTACTCCTGCACAGCACCTCCAGCACAAATGCCCAGATTCTCGATGAACTGCTGAGCAAATGGGAAGAGATGGGGTATACTTTCCAGTCATTGGATCAGTTAGTGGAAAAGAGCGGGACGGTAAAGAAGACATCTAATATTGTCTAATACAGATTATCTGACATCTCCGGTCAGGATAAACGTATGAAATAAGAATAGCAGACAAACGTCAATAAGCCTGCCCTGTACTTAACCGTCAGGCAGGCTTATTGCTTACTTAAGGTCAGCCGCTTTATGTGCGGCTGTTCCTTTTCTAACTATAATATAGCATTATGGAGGCAATATTTATACCGTAATTTTCCTCTTTTCATGCTCCGCAGCAACTTCCTCAACAGATTTCTCCTGAAGTCTCACTGCTCCTTTATATCCCTCTTTCGTAGGAATCAAATCGCCCTTTGCCAGGTTCTCTTTTGCCTGTGCAATGGCTTCTTTATACTGCGGCAGCCATTGTTCCTGCGCAACCAGCATTTCGTCGATCATCTGCCATACTTCCGGCGGGTTGCAGACTGCACCTGTGAGCGGATCCATTAATGCAGCCTGTTTCAGCAGTTTTGCATCTCCATGCACGGCTGCCTCTACTGCCAATTTCTGAACCCAGATGGACTGTGAACACACTGCAGCACATCCCAGAGGAAGGTCTCCCACCTTAGGAACACTGATGCCGTTTCCATCTACATAACAGGGAACTTCCACTACGCTTTCATAAGGAAGGTTGGTGATGCAGCCCTCATTCATCATATTGAAATGTCCTCTGTATTTTTTACCCGTTTCAAGTGATTCAATGATGTAAGAACAGTGCTCTTTTCCTCTCTCGGAACCGTCCAGTTTCTTCGGCTCCTCAGCCAGGATCTTCGGATAATCGGTATCAAACCAGTTTCTCTCCTCTCTGGTCACGCGCAGATATCCGCCTGTCTCTCCGTTGATCCAGTTGTCCAGATTGATCCAGTCTTTGATCTCATCCGGGCGTTTGCGGTACCAGGAAACGTACTCGGAAAGGTGTCCGTTGGATTCTGTGGAATAATAGCCAAAACGTTTCAGCATATCAATACGCACTTTTTCTTCTTCACTGAATTTTTCATGCGCTTCAAATCCCGGCAGGATTTTCGGCAGCATATCTTCTCCGTGATGTTTCACGGAAATATACCATGTCTGGTGGTTGATACCTGCACAGATAATATCCAGCTCTTCTCTGGGGATTCCAAGAACTTCCGCAATCTGCAGTTCGCCGTGTATCTCACCGTGGCAAAGGCCGATGGTCTTCACGCCGCCGTATTTATTGCAGGCCCAGGTAGCCATTGCATTGGGGTTTGAGTAGTTGAGCATGATTGCTCCCTCCTCAGCCACCTCACGGATATCCTTACAGAAATCCAGCATGGCAGCGATCACCCTCTGTCCGTACATGATCCCGCCTGTGCAGAGTGTATCACCTACACACTGGTCAACACCGTATTTCAGCGGAATCTCAATATCTGTCTCAAAGCCCTCCAGACCGCCGACACGTACACAGTTAATGATGTAGCGGGCATTTCTGAATGCCTCTCTTCTGTCTGTGGTTGCCTGAATCTTCACAGGGATTCCATTGGCATCCAGGTCTCTCTGGCATAATGCCCTTGTTCTCTCCAGATTCTCCCCATTGATATCTGTAAATGCGATCTCCACATCGCGAAGCTCCGGCACTGACATGATATCTGTGAATAATGTCCTTGCAAATACAAGGCTTCCCGCTCCGATAAATGCTATTTTAAAACTCATAACATAACCTCCCGTTTTTCTTTTGATTTTTATGATGTTTATTATAAACGGTGGTTTTTATTGATGTGGAAAGTATTGTTGTGCAAATTTGAAAATGCAAGATATTGCCGTATATATTTTTCTTGACAACCGACGGGCCAGCTCTCACAATAAAAGTAACCGAAATGATCCTACCCAAAATGCATAAGCGCCGGGATCCATGTCACCTTATCATCCTCATAGATATTCTGAATACCGATGACCGCGCGATCGCTGAAAGGAGAACTGCCATGAGCATTTTTGATCCCACACATCATTTCATTTCCATAACTGCTTTTTACGCCCTTTCCCTGACAGAATATGATATGCACGCTCATGCCCATGCCAGTTGTGAGATCATGTATGTCACAAAAGGAAATTGTCACATTTATGTAAACCATGAAGCCCACTGCCTGGAAGAAAGACAGTTTATATTTCTGGATGCTGAAGTGCCACACCGTTTATGGATTCCCAAAGGCTCTCCCTGCTCCCTGCTGAATCTGGAGTTTCGCTGCCAGGAGGAGAAGACTACACTGGATCTCTTAGAACCAAGGAGGGAAAGCGCGTCTTTTGACCGTTTCTGCCGTTCCAAAAAGGCTATCTGGATTTCCAATGACACAGGAAATCTGGGGTATTCCCTGAAAGACCTGATCTCTCAGTTAGAGCAGAAGATTCCGTATTCCAAAGATGTACATATGTCCCGCAAATTCACTGCCCCGGACACGGATTACCTTATCCGGCTGCTGTTTTTCCGCACCATGCTGGAGCTGTCTCAGTGTCTTCTGGAAAATAACAAGGCAACAGGTGCCGTATACCTGAAAAAAGCCTTACTGTATATCTCTGCGCATCTGACAGAAGATATACGGATTCCGGAACTGGCTGCTTACGCCGGAATTAACAAATCTTATCTCCAATCCCTGTTTTCCAGACATATGCACTGCACGATTACAGATTATGTCAACCGAAAAAGATTGGAACAGGCTGCTTTTCTGCTGACAAACAGTTCTCTGTCCGTGACAGATATTGCGTTCCATGCAGGATACAACAGCCGCCAGCATTTTGGCAGCACTTTTGAAAAATATTATGGGACCAGCCCCAGGGCTTACCGTCAGCTTCATGAAAAGAAAATAGATACTTCTACCGGACATGGACAGTATACGATTCGGGAGGATGGGACCTGGGATACGGAACCGCTGGAATAAAAAAACAGGAGAGTGAAGTAACCGTTATGGTTATCCGGCAACAGCTCAGCTGTCTGAATTTTGCTGAGCTGTTACGTTATCTTCACTCCCCTGGCTTATTTATGATTATGCCTTCAGAAATTTTAGAAATCCATATGTACTGCGCCTGTCTGGCGAATCTGCATTACATAAATATTTTCTTTACCCATGTATGGTGTCATGTATTCTACATAATCTGCTGTCATATCTTTTGGAAGCACTGCTGCGATCACACCGGCAAATCCACCGCCATGTACTCTGCAGTAACCTCTTCCGGCCTCTTCGATGAACATTTCTGTCAGAGCCAGGGCTACCGGAACCGCCTGTTCTGTCTCATCCTTAGTTGCAAAACAGTTCTGCAGCCATTTCCAGGAACTATTACCGGATTTGGTGATACACTGTAAAAAGGTATCGTAATCCTTTTCTTTGATTGCTTTCACTGCAGCATCCACACGATTCTGCTCCGCAAAGAAATGCAGTGCGCGCATAACAGCTCTGTCTCCGGCCTCTTTTCTGACTTTGTTCAGATTCTGCATAAACTCTTTTTCATCCACATCGGCGAGCACTTCTTTGCCCATAACCTGTGCTGCTTTTTTCATTTCAATGGGGACAGAGGAATATTCTGCACTTAAATCCGCATGGCCTTTTCCTGTATTTACAATGATCAGGTCATATCCAAGCTGGTCATATCCGAAATCCAGCTTCTCTACTTTCGGCATTTCCTCCTTGAAATCAATGGTGATCACACCGCCCACTGCACACGCCATCTGATCCAGCAGACCGGACTGTTTTTCCCAATATTCATGCTCTGCGTACTGGCCGATCTTAGCGTATTCAACATAATCTATTTTTCCGTCATTGCTGAAATAATCAACGATAGCACAGATAAGCATTTCAAATGATGCGGAGGAGCTTACCCCTGCTGCGCCGATAACATCTGTGGACACATATGCGTCAAAGCCTTCCACTTTATATCCCTTTTTCACAAATCCCTCAAACATACCGATTAGCAGGGAAAGTGTTCCCTGGCATTTGCAGGTTGTGTCCATATTGTCTAAATCAACGGTAATGCTCTGGTTATAATTCTCGCTGATCACGTGAACCAGTGAGGTGCCGTTCTTCCTTGCGGCAGCGATCGTATCCATAGCAATACTTCCGGTCAGCACCTTACCATGGTTGTGGTCCGTATGGTTGCCCAGGATCTCTGTTCTTCCCGGTGATGTGAAGAAGTCAGCTTCACCTTCGCCAAATGCTTTCACAAATTCCCGGTACAGATGATTGTAGCGCTCCTGCTCCATCTGCAATTTCTCTTCACCGTAAACTGTTTTCAGAGTTGCAACTGCTTTTTCATTTTCAAACATTGTAAAATACCTCCCGTTTTTCTTGACTCATACTTTACTTGTATTATAATGTAGATATTGGGTGAATTTCTAGGAATATCTTGAAGAATATATGGATGATATTGAGATTTTGGCGTTTTACCGGGGAGGAAAAAGGATGCAGATACAGACAAACAGGAATCAGAGGGAAATTAAGGCGCATGGGGACTTTACATTTCCTGTACTGGTGAGTAAAGAGTGTATTACGGACTATGAATTCGGAACATTTTCCTGGCATTGGCATTCGGAGATTGAGATGACACTGGTGGAGGACGGGGAGATGATCTACCAGGTGAACGGAGCGGATTTTCATCTGCAGGAGGGGGACGTGATGTTCGGCAATGCCAATACACTGCACAGCGGGCATATGGTTGAGGGGAAGGACTGCCATTACTGGAGTATTACCTTTGACCCCAAGATTGTGTATGGGTTCGAGAAGAGTCTGATACAGACAAAATACGTGGACCTGGTGGTAAATGGACATGAGTTCTCGGCGCTTTGGTTTGACGGGAGTGAGGAGTGGCATGGGGATATCAGGGAGAAAATGAAGAAGGTCATAGAGCTGGATTTGGAGAGGCCGGATTTTTATGAGATGGAGGTGCAGATGCTGTTGTCGGAGATCTGGCTGGTTTTGCTGCGCCATCAGGGGGCTTTTAATCAGGAGGCGGAATCGCTGAATCCTAAGGAGCTGGCAAGGCTTAAGACTATATTGGGGTTTATTCATGAGAATTATGATAAGAAAATCACCCTTACAGATATTGCAGATTCCGTGCATATCTGTAAGAGTGAGTGCTGTCGTTTTTTTAAGAAACATATGAATGAGTCTTTGTTTGATTATCTGCTGCGCTATCGGGTGGAACAAAGCATTCCTTATCTGCGGGATGAGGAGTATAGTATCACGGATGCGGCGTTTAGTGCCGGGTTTACGGACGCGGGGTATTATTCCCGGGTGTTTCGGAAATGTACCGGGGTTTCGCCGCGGAAATTCCGGAAAGACAGCTATCTCATGTCAAATGTTCTGAGTTCTTTGTAAAATACAGTACAATGGCCCAAAGAGCATTTATATCCCTCTATTGTAATAGCTCTCCTCTTCCCCGGACTCATCCTGAAACTATTAGACGCTTACAATCCTTTACAACTGACATAAAAATACTCCTTTTTGGTAAGAATTTTCATTTCTCGATTCTTATCAAAAAGGAGACATTTTTTCCAAATAAGTAAATTAATTTATGCCACCTTATGAATTCTTTTTGACACTTCCAATAATTCTGTAGTATCTTCCCTACTACAGCTTCGAGTTATTTTCTAGTAAATATCAACCAATATGCATTACCTATTTTTTTCATTTTCTGCTTTTCAGGAAAACATATATGCCTGCAAATCTCTAATTTATTTTTAAACTTCCATATATACTTTTAACTATTTAAAAATATAATCTATCCGTATACATTAAATAATCTTAAATAGTTATAAATAGATTATTATGAAATACCTCTATATTCTATAATAGTACATTAACTCATTACGGTGTTACTGGAGCTTCATAACTTACTGTAAAATTCATTGTTCCAGTGTAAGTTCCCGCCGGTCTTTTTAAAGCAGTATTTGTACCATCTTTTAAATTGAGTGACTTTTCCAATGCATTACTCACAGTGTCATTGCTAAAACTTACTGATTGAAATTCATCTTCTCCATCTTTTAATACCATTTTCCATTTAACCGTACTATCCTTGTCATTTTCCAGTTCTACTTCATTACTATCTGCTTTTATAACGACACTATACTTCGGCTCAAGATTAACATTTTCAGCCTTTAAAACAATAGTCGCATTTAAATTTTCATCCACAGTAAACGCCGCCGGAATTGTCACTGTATAATCTATTGGTTCAGTAATCGAAATACTAGCACTACCACCCGGGGTACTTTCAGTTTTTGGTGTCCCATTAGTTTTATCTGTTGGTGTATAAATTGTATTATCCGCTGCCAACACCGGCACACACATCCCAATCGTCATAACCCCTGCCAACCCCATAGCTACTAACCCTTTTTTCTTCATAACCAAATCCTCCTAAATTATAATTTTAATTAATTTCCATTTCAAAATTCTCGACTCTGCTCTCATACACCACATGGAACACCAGCACTCCCGAATATTCCCCCGCACACAAATCAATATTATTTTCCGGCAGAATATTCACATCCTGTGCCTCACTCCATCCATCCAGAATCGCGTGATTCTCTTCCGGTGTAATCAAGTTTCCGGCTATCTCCAGCCGGTATTCCCAACTGTTTTCTCCGCAGTACAATGCGAAGTTCCTCCTGTCTCTGCTCTCAGTTCCTTCCACTGTGACTACAAGCTCTCCATCCTCTTCCGGTATCAATTTCTTAGTCTGAATCGTAAAGCTGTCCGTGTCATCTGTCAGTTTTACCTGTGAAGGAATTTCGACTTCATATACAGGTTCATTTGACGGCAGCGGCTCTTTTTCAGCATCCAGTTCTTCCGGGTTATTATCCATATCTTCTATTCCATCTATGGCTTCCCCTTCATCCTTTCCACCGGTATCCGCTGTCTCTTCATCTTCTGCGTCTGTTTCCTCAGAAATATCCTCCTGTCCTTCCGTTTGAGGTGAGGTCACCTCATGGGCCTGTTCATCCATATGGGAAATATTATCCTTCTGGCCCTGATTTGTTATTCCGGACGGTGTATCTTTCTGACTGTCACCGCTTTCTTCTCCTCCGTTCTCATCTTCTTTCTTATTATTTTGTCCGTCTGTCTCCCCGGATTCTTCCGGTTTGGAATCCTTCTGTTCAGGATTTTCACTTTCGGGGTCATCTTCCCCCTGCTGCTCTGAATCCTGGTCTTCCTCCTCCAAATCCTTACTTTCCTGCTGTTCCTCCAGCTCCTGCTGCTTTTTCAGCTCTTCTTCTGCTTTCAGCTTTTCCAGCTCATACTTGCAGGGAACCGCTTCAACTGCAGGCCGGTACGCACATTCCGGACAATGATTTGTAATGCCGTCCCCATCCGTATCCACACACTCATGGTCGCATGGTATTTCCGGCACTGCCTCTCTATAGCCACAGAATTCATCGTGATGATGCACTCTGTTGACTTCATCCTTTTCTTCCTCATTTTCTTCCTGAAGACTATCTTCTGTTTCCTCTTCTTCGTCAAAATCCTGAGGTTCTTCTATATCTGCTGAAATCCAATTTCCGTCCACATCCCGGACAAGCTCCTGTGATACTGCAGGATCTGCTTCCCCGTCTTCATTAAATTGCTCCGCGTCAGCAAAGGCCATCCCTGTATTTCCAACTACAAGTACCGCTGACGTGATAACAGAAATTACAATCCCTCTCCAATTCCTGCTGTCCATGAAACACCACCCTTATCTCACATCGAGCACGGTCTCCATATTTGCTCCGTTCATGGGGGATAAGTCCACAATACTTGCCGTTGTGATTCTCAGTTCAGCCGCATATTCCCCTGCATCCAAAGCCTTGCTCAATGTAGCTGTTGTAATCGCCTCCCCGGGAGGCACCTGTTTTGATTCATAAAGCACTTCCCCGCTGTCCTTGAGCACAAGCTGGAATGTAAAATAACAGGGGTTCCCTTCCGGGTTGGAAAATGCCACATCCACATCTGTCTGTCCTGCAGGAATATATATCTTAGGATATCCCGGTAATTCTATATTCTCCGCATTGGGATCGCCTTTCGGGGCCTCCGGGATAGTTCCGTCCCAGTCCCCTGCATTTGGATCAATATCCGCTGATACCTGCTCCTCCTGTGCCTTGTCATTGTCTCCGCCAAACCATCCGAGCTTATACCCCGCTGCACCGGCACCGCCCACTGCTATAACACCTACAAGGGCTCCGATCATGATTTTCTGTCTCAGTACCGCATTCTGAAGTTTCAGGGCATTATCAGTGACCATCTCACCGGTGCTCTTTGTTTTCTTCTCTTCTTCACTCAATTCTCTCACCTCTGAAATTTTTGGCCGCACGGAATTATATTTTATGTCTTCAGGATGTTTTTGTTATTATAGGTATAATAACAAAGAGAGTATGCCTAGGCATACTCTCGCGCGGTTCCTGATTTTTTTCAGTTTCGGATGTTTGTGCGGCAAACTCCGGCGCTATGCCTGAACTTTGCACAAACCTAAAGGATTCTGCTGCCTCCGGCAGGGGCGTTCTTTCATTTTTTGTACAAAAAGAACATACTTATCCTGTGACAAGTATCTACCGGCTTTTTACCTCGGGATACACTTTTCCCCGAAATAAAAACTGCCTGCAGCAATTTGCAGGCAGAAGCGTATCAAAATAAAGCAAGGTATAAAAATCACCTTACAAAAAATAATACGGCAACTGGCTGTCATAGTCATGCTTGTTAGACCTTAGACCCTTTAGCTTTGTGTCACTGCCTTTCGACAGCTTTACTATTATCGAATATTTATCTTAAACTCACCATACTCCATTTCGTGTTAAATGTCAACATGTATTTACAGAGTACCAAAATTATACTATTTATGCCAAGAATGTGCAAATATGACTTTGCACATCCAGTATGACAAAAATATTTCTTCACAATATATTCGCAATGTTATACCCTGCATTATTTTAATATTTTTAAATTCATCCGCATTCCCCGAAACAATCCTGTCCCATCTCAATTCCCACTACTCTCATACCTCCCAAGCCCCCTCTTAAGCACAATCACAGCCACCCCCGCCATCACCGCACACACTGCCGGCATAACCATCACCCCGGCACGCATCCCGCTCTTTCCCAGCAGATACCCCACCGGATAGTAACTGACAAACGCATACGGAATCAAATACGCAAATATCCCCTGCAGTACAGGCGGATAAATGATCAGCGGATATTTCGCCATCTCCCCAATGGAAATAGCAAAGAAATTCAAACTGTTCTTCCCTCCCTCCATCCAAAATGAGGCACAGCTTGCAATCCAGATCATACACACACGAATCACACAACATTCCACAAGAAACACCGCCAGACAGACAATTTTCCACAAACTCCACCTGATATTACAGTGACTTGCCCCCAGAGCAAACACAGCCGCCGCAATCCCCATCTTATTCAGCCCGTCAAAATCAATCCTGGCCGTGAGAAGCTGCAGCCCCACGGGAAGCGGCCGCACCAGAAACCGGTCCAGATCCGCCATATTGATCATCTCCGCAATCTTCCAGGTTCCCTGAAAAAAGAAGTTAATACACCCCTCCGAGAACAACAGAAAACTGTACAAAAGCAGTATCTCCCACAGCTTCCAGCCCCCCACCTCAGGGATATTACTGTAAATGATCCCAAGCACCCCCAGATTACAAACCTGAGAAAACCCGGTAAAAAATACCATCATCAGGAAATCCGTCCTGTACTCAGCCAGGGACTTCATATTCTGCATCTGAATCTGCCCATACATCCTCAGATAATGCCTCCATCTCCTCATCTCTCACCCTCCATACAGGGAAATGACCCCTGATGCTTTCTTCCAAAAAAGTGCCCCGCACACCCACAAAATCCCAATCCAAACAGCCTGCACCGCAATCCCCCGAAGACTCTCCTCCATGGAAAAAGTCCCTATAAAAATGCTGCATGGCGTAAATACGATTCCCTGAAAAGGCAGCACCTCCACAACCCTTCTAAGCCCCCCGGGAAACATCACAAGCGGCAGGATCGCCCCGGAAAAAAAGTTGGTCAGCACCTCCCTGGCCTTAGTCACCCCATAAGAATTATCCGTATAAAAACACAGCAGGGAAAACAAATACTGTATCCCAAACTTTATCCCCATTCCCAAAAACAGGGACACCAAAAACAGCAGTACCCTCTCCAAACGGATTCCCGCCGCACCGTTCACCGACAGATACAGACACCCGACAAGTATCAGCGTCACCCCGAATTCCATCCCGGCTGTCCCCAGCATCCTGAAAAAAAGCATTCCCTTGTAAGGCACCGGCTTGAGCAGATCAAGAATGATATCCCCCTTTATGATCCTCTTCGCCGTATTCATCTCAAATCCAAAAGAAAAGGAACAGTTACACAAAAAGGCTACAAACACATACTTTCTCATAATTTCCCAGGTATACCCATTTACCACCCCCTGATACCTGAAAATACTCCTCCATACATAATAGAGCACTGCAGCCTGGATAAAATTAGCCAGCATCCCCGTAATAAAATTGCTCCGGTACGCACATCCCTCCAAAAACCCGCACCGCATATAAGCCATGTACTTCTTCATCCGCAGCTCCTCCTGTTAAAAAGCCCGATCACGATCTGCTCCAGCGTGGTCCCTTCAGGATACTGTTCAAAAATCTTATCCATCCTGTCATCAAATAAAATCTCCCCCTGCTCCAGAATGATCAAACGCCCGCACAGGGATTCCAGGTCATTCAGGTCATGGCTGGTCAGCAGAATCGTCGTATTCTTCTCCTCATTGATTCTTCGCAGAAACGCATAAATCTTCTGCTTCACCGCCACATCAAGTCCAATGGTAGGCTCATCCAGAAAGAGGATTGGCGGCTCATGCAGAAGTGCCGCCGCCATATCTGCCCGCACCCGCTGCCCCAGCGAGAGCTTCCTGGCCGGCTGCCCCAGAAATGCGTCCAAATCCAGAATCTCCCGGAATTCCCGCATATTTTTTTCGTACCTGTCATCCGGTATCTCATAGATATTTTTCAGCAGCCGAAAAGTCTCGATCACCGGAATATCCCACCAAAGCTGTGTCTTCTGTCCAAATACCACACCGATCTTCTTCGCGTTCTCCATCCTGTCACAAAACGGGTTCTTTCCCATAATGGACACCTCACCCCCGCTGGGCTTCAGAATCCCTGTGAGCATCTTGATCGTGGTGGATTTCCCGGCCCCGTTTGCGCCCAAAAACGCCACACTCTCCCCCTGCGCAATGGAAAAAGACACCCCCTTCACAGCCTCCTTTTTCCCATACCTGGGTTTGATAAGATGGCGGATACTCCCCCGGATTCCCTCCTCCCTTTTGACAGTCCTATACTCCTTTTTCAAATCTCTGACTTCCATCACTTCCAATTTGAGCACTTCCTTTCCCCAGTTTATTACCTGTTTGAAGGATAACAGACCCTCCGCAAAATGGACATATGGTTTTCTAAGAAATACCTGTCAAAATCCAACATCTTCGCCACATCCCCTCGAATTTTACTGCCTCCCGTGATAAAATATCACTATTCAAAGTCCTGCGAAACCCAGCACGAAAGCCGGAGCAGACTATCATCCACAATACAAGAGAAAGGAAGTGCTGTTATGCTCGGAAACAGGGACCTTTTGATCCACCGGACTGCCGTCAGTCTCCTGTCCCTGCAGTTCAAACACTGCGGCATCCAGGAGTGCAGTCCCGGCTATCAGTATGGATTTTATATGAAACCCTACCACCTCATCCATTTTGTCCTGAAAGGCAGCGGCACTCTGGAGACTGAGGGAAGAACCTACAACGTCCGCGCCGGACAGGCTTTCTATATCCCCTCCGGCACTTCCGGGCACTATCAGGCCTCCCGCACAGACCCATGGAAATACACCTGGATCGGTTTTTTCTGCGATTCCCGCAGCCCCTTTGTGGAAATGCTGTTCGGCAAAGACAGGGTTACGGATATCTGCCTGCCTCCGGATGAACTGGAGCGCCTGATATTATCTATACTCACTGTCACAGATCCCCGGCTGCAGAATGTCAGGTCCTACAGCAGAAATGAGTATCCCGGCGAACAGTTTTTCCCTGTCTCCCAGCCGGAGAAATGTCTGGAAGTGAACAGCCGTATGCTCCACCTGTTCGCACGCCTGATTGAAACACAGGCCTGCTATTGTCCCTCCTCTATCCGGGAAAAAGATTATGCGCAGGATGCCAGGGCCTTTATTGACTCCTGCTACAGCGAGCCCATCAAAATACAGGATGTAGCGGATGTACTCCATATTCATCCCAATTACCTGTGTTCTGTTTTCAAGACAGCCTATGGGCAGACTCCCAGGGAATATTTAAAAGCGCTGAGAATGGAACGTGCCTCCACCCTGCTTCTCAGAACAGAACAGCCCGTGTCGACCATTGCCGCGTCAGTGGGCTTTTCCAGCCCCTTTCAGTTCTCCGCCATGTTCAAGAAATACTTCGGCCTCTCACCTGCCGCCTATCGAAAAGAGGGATAATAGAGAAAAAGATACCCGCCGGCATCTCTGCCGGCGGATATCTTTTTCCCTTACAAGGGCGCCCCCTCATAATCACCTTTTTTATTTTTGATCACCAGTTCTTCTTCTTCCTCTCTGTAAGCTCTCGGGCTCATTCCATAATGCTGTTTGAATATTTTGGAAAAAGCCAGCTGATCCACATAGCCCACGGAATTGGCAATGGCATTGATCTGCATATCTGTGTTCTTCAGCAGGGACCTTGCTTTTTCCATACGCAGGTTCACCAGATATTCCTGGGGTGAACATCCTATGGCTTTCTTGAAACTGCTTGTCAGATAACTTCGGTTCACACCAATGTAATCCGCAAGCTCATTGATCTTGATCTTCTGGTTATAATTAAAGGAAATATATTCCATTGCATGTTTCACATACACAGAACCGGGATATGGATGCGGACTGCCCGAACCCGGAATATTCTTCCTGTGCTCGTCAATCAGCGCGGAAAAAAACAGCATCAGAAGCCCGTTTCTCCTCAGCTCGTCCGTGTAGGAGAGCTGGTGCGCCTCCAGCATTGCATCAATATATTCATTCAGCACCCCCATGCACTCAACCTTATGCACAGGCGTCTTCACTGAAAATCCCGCACCATTGGCACATTCCTCAGCCTTAAACCCGGTAAAGCCCACCCACATATAAGACCACGGGTCATCCTGGTCAGCCTCATACCATGCCTCCGTGCTGGGCGGAATCAGGAACGCGTCCCCTGCGCTCAGGTTATATTTCTTTTTATATATCTCCAGAGTTCCCTTACCTTCCCTCACAATATGCAATACATAAGAAGTCCTCTTATTCGGCCCGAAACGGTGCCCCGGGTCGCAGTATTCCCAGCCGCAGTAAATAAGACATAGCTCCACAGCTTCCCTCTGCAAATCTTCCAGGCATCTGTATCTGGCCGAACTCGTAAATCCGGTTGTGTGTTTCAACGCAATCCCTCCTTCTGCATGCATAGATGACAATGGACAAACACCATTGCCGCAGTTAAAAAACGGCGGAAATGTCCGGGAACACTACCCTGAACATTCCCGCCGCATCATTCTAGTCAGTTACCTTTTTCAGGGTATAGAGCAGGGATGCAAAATCTCCGCCCTTTTTGTTCAAATCTTCCCTGTCAATCGGTATACCCACCTGCATCAGCTCATCGCCGTATGCGCAGTAGGTTTTCACCATATCTTCATCTGTTCGTAATCCATATATTTTCGCTATATTGTCATCATAAGATGCGGAAGGAGCCAGATCACAGCTCACCTCATACAGTGTATCCGCATCCAGTCCCTGGAGCTTCAGCCTGAGCCAGGATGCATTTACCTTGTTCATTCTCTGGTAGAACGCGGCAACTGCCTGGGATTTATCCCGGGCCACTACCATCCATGCCGTGTCATTTCCCTCAAAAGGACTCAGCAGACGGTAGAAATCGCCGTCCACCTGAATCAGCTCCCTGTATTCCTTCATGAACGCAACCTGCTTTTTCACGCTCTCCAGTTCTGCCTCTGACAGCAGGTTCAGATCCAGTTCATAGCCGAATGTTCCGAAGTACGCCACATTCGCCCTTGTCTCGATGGGCGTCATACGGTGCATCTGATGGTTCGGCACTGCTGACACGTGGGAGCCCATGCTGACAACAGGATATACATAAGAAGTACCGTACTGGATCTTGGTCCTCTCACTGGCATCCGTATCATCACTGGTCCAGGTCTGCGGCGCAAAATACAGCATGCCCGGATCAAACCTGGCTCCGCCGCTGGCACAGGATTCAAACAGGATGTCAGGGAACTCTGTGGTCAGGCGGGTATACAGGTCATACACGCCCAAAATGTATTTATGCATCACCTTACCCTGCTGGGAGGCGTCTGCCCCTCTGCTGAAAGGCTCTGTCATATAACGGTTCATATCCCACTTGATGTAGGAAATGGAGGATTCCCGCAGTATCTTAGAGATCATTTCGTAGATATAATCTACCACTTCTTTTCTGGAGAAGTCAAGTACATGCTGATGCCTTGCGTGTGACTCAAAGCGGCCCGGCACACCGATCAGCCAGTCCGGATGTGCCCGGTACAGGTCACTGTCCTTGTTCACCATCTCCAGTTCCACCCAGAGACCAAACTTCAGCCCCAGCTCCTCCACCTTACGTGAAAGACCGGAGATGCCGTCCGGCAGCTTTTCAAGGTTGACGTACCAGTCGCCAAGACCTCTGTAGTCATCATTCCTGGCCCCGAACCATCCATCGTCAAGGACGAACAGCTCCACACCGGCCTCTTTTGCTTTCTTTGCTATGGTTAATATTTTTTCCTCATTAAAATCAAAATATGTGGCTTCCCAGTTGTTGAGCAGGATTGGGCGCGCCTTGTCTCTCCAGGTACCCCTCATGAGACGTTTCCTGTACAGTCTGTGGTATGCCTGGCTCATCTTATTCAGGCCCTGGTCGCTGTATACCATAACCACCTCAGGTGTCTGGAAGCTCTCACCCTGACCAAGCTCCCACGCAAAATCCTCCGGATTGATACCCAGCATAACCCTTGTCATATCAAACGTGGAGACTTCTGCCTGTGCCAGGAAGTTTCCGCTGTACACCAGGCTGAATCCGTAGACCTCACCCTGGTTCTCTGTGGTGTGGGGGCGTTTCAGTGCGATGAACGGGTTGTGTTCCGCGCCGCTGCATGTGCCGTTTGACCCATGCACAGACTGAATACCCATATCCAGCCTTCTGTTTTTCACATACCGCTCTCTGGACCATGCGCCGGATAACTGCACCAACTCATAATCCATATCCAAAAATTCCACACTGGCACTCATGGCCCGCTCCAGGACAATCTTCTGTGCACCTTTCTGCTCAAAACGGACATTTCGGGTGATCACCGGATAGTCCTCATAGATTGTATAGGAAAGCACCATATCTGTATCTGTCACATCATCGTGAAGTGTGACTTCCAGCGTCTCTGCCTCATCCTCAGACTCCGTATAGGTAGCCGGAAGAGGCGTAATCGCTTTCTTTCCTCTGTAAATCTCATGAGATACATAGGAAAAGTCCACGATTCTGCTGCCGTTTTCCTGCAGAATCGTGAGAGCAGGGCTTCTGTAGTCGCCGGTTCCATACACCGGATATTCCTGCCTTGTATACTGCATGGATAAAATACCCGGCTCCGGAATGCAAACGGACATCTGGGAGCGCATGGCTTCCTCGTGAAGATAGCTGAAGTCCTCCTTATCACGGACAGCCTTTCCGTAATACAGATTCTCCAACTGTCCATTTTCCATGATCCTCATGAGATAACTTACTTCTCCATTAAAAATATGAAATTCTTTTGTCTTTTCATGAAATCTAATCGCCATATTCTTCTCCTTTTATTTCGATCCGCGCTTAGTTATTTCATTGAGTGCGGCCGGATTTTAAAAACAGGCCGGCGCAATAACACCTTATTACGCCGGCCTTGATTTTCTTAAAGTTTACCACCGCTGGTTGCAATACCTTCGATGAACTGTTTCTGGAAGATCATATAGAGGACGATCATCGGAATACAGGCAATCAGGGAAGCTGCCATCAGTTCCGGGAATTTTGAAGTATACTGTCCCTGCATTTTTGCAAGTGCGGAAGACAGAACCAGCATATCCTTGTCTGTGTTGACGATCATCGGCCACATCAGGTCTTTGAACGCGAACACTGCCGTAAAGATTCCCAGGGCAACCATGCTGGACCGGGTAAGCGGTGCCATGATATAGAGAAATGTCTGTCCGATATTACATCCATCCAGCCTTGCCGCTTCTTCCAGGTCGTTAGGAAGTCCCATATAGCCCTGGCGGAGCAGGAAGGTACCGAATGCGGTAACCATACCGGGGAATACCAGTGCGAAAATAGTATTCAGCATTCCCATTTTACTTACCATCAGGTACTGGGGAATGATGAAGATCTGAACCGGAACCATCATCTGCAGAAGTACCAGGGAGAAACAGAAGTCTCTTCCTCTAAAATGCAGACGTCCGAAAGCATAACCTGCCAAAGTAGCTGTCAGTACCGCGCAGATAACACGGAACAGGATCAGAAGCAGTGTATTCTTATACAGGATCAGGAAGTTCATGTTCTCCATAACGGAGGTAAATGCATCTGTTCTCCATACCTTCGGGAAGATGACAAAGGGGTTAACGGATGTTGCCTCTGTCACTGATTTAAACGCTGTGAGAATCATCCATACAAACGGTATCAGCATCGTTATTGATACCAGGATCAAGATTATATGAATGAGGATGTTTATCATTTTGCTTTTTCTTTCCATACTATCCATACTGCATCCCCCTTTCTAGTTGTAGAACACCCATTTTTTCTGCCCTATCATCTGGAACACCGTGATGATCATGGTGATGATCAGAAGCAGGATAACGATAGTTGCGCCATAGCCCATGTTCTTGTTGATGAACGCGTATTTGTAGAACAGGTATACCAGGGACTGGGTCTTTTCCAGAGCCGGGTTGGATTTATCCATTACCATGTACATTAAATCGAATACCTGAAGGGAACCGATGACACGTGTTACAAGAACAAAGAAGATTGTCGGGGATAACAGGGGTACTGTAATATGGAAAAAGCTCTTGATGCCTGTTGCTCCGTCGATTTCTGCCGCCTCATAATAGTCATGGGGAATCTCCTGCAGACCGGATATAAACAGTACCATGTTGTAACCAATGATAGACCATATACCGATGACAGCAATGGAGAATACTGCGATCTTGGGATCAGACACCCATTTTACATTTGTGTGGAACACGTTGTTGAGCAGACCGAAATCTGAGTTGAACAGCCATCTCCAAACCATGGCAACCGCTGCAGGAGCTGCAACCATTGGGAGGAAGATGATAGTACGGTATATACCGCGTCCCTTCATTTTTCTGTTCAGTAGAACTGCCAGAACCAGGGCTATTATGATAGAGAAAGGAACCTCTACAATTGCATATTTAAATGTGTTGATCAGAGACTGCCACACCTCATGGTCTCCGAAAACCTTTGCATAATTATCAAGTCCAACAAAAATATTTCCTTTTCCGAAGTCTCCTGTTTTAAAGAAACTCTGGTATAAAGTCTGGAAAATCGGGATTATATTTAAAACAACCAGTCCAATCACAGTTGGAAGGATAAACAGCCAGCCCCACAAAAACTCGCTGCGTTCCCTGCTGGTTTTCATTTGCTTCTTTGCATTCCCATTACTAGCCACGCCACTCACTCCTTTTCCAAATACAGGCAGATTCTTACGAACCTGCCTGCAGTTTAATCCTCGGTCAATTCAGCTTCTCTTTGATTACTCCTCGGCTAATTTCTCATTCATCTGCTCTGCCATTTCCTTGCAGGCATCTTCCATGCTCTTTTCACCGGTGTATACGCTCTTTAAGATCTCGTTGTCTTCATTTTCCCAGGTAACTGTTGTTTTGGAGTATGGTCTGATAACCATGTCATCCATCATGTTCAGGTATGCCTGTAAATTAAAGTCAGCGGATTTTGCCCATGCATCAGAAGTACCTGTGTATGCGGACATTGTAACGCCAAGTTCAGCCTGTTTTTCCTGAGCTTCTTTGGATCCCAGGTATTCGATGAGCTGCCAAGCTTCGTCTGTGTGCTCGCCGTTTGCTGATGCTGCCCATCCGAGGCCGTTATAGATAGAAGATCTTCTGCCTGTTTTAGCATTCTTCGGAAGTTCTACAACATCACAGTTTGCTGCTGTGTACTCATTGTCACGGTATGCTGCCAGCATCCAGGAACCCTGGAATACCATAGCAACTTTGCCTGACTGGAACAGAACATCTTCGCCGTTCTCAGACATGGTCTCGATAGAAGGCATAACGCCTGCTTTGATCCACTCTTCCAGCTGCTGCATAGCTTCGATGGTCTTCGGATCATCCCATCCTGATGTTTTCTTGTCATCGCTGATAACCGTTCCGCCGTTATCATAGATCATGTTATAGTAACCAGCCTGGTTGTTATCGTTTCTCAATGCCATACCATACTGGCTGCCGTCCTCTTTTGTCAGCTTTTTAGCTGCTTCTGTCACGTCATCCCATGTCCACTCTGAAGTAGGATATTCAAGGCCTGCTTCGTCGAACATTGCTTTGTTATACCAGAGAGCAATTGTATCTACGTCCTTAGGAACTGCATAATATTTGTCTTCGTATGTATACAGGCCCCAGATATCGGACGGGTAGTTTTCCGGGTCGATCTTATCACTGTCTTTGATCTTGTCGGTCAGATCAAGAAGCATGTCATTGGACATATATCTCTGGCTCTCATTTGAGTGCATCCAGAATACATCCGGAAGAGAACCTCCCTGTGCGCCTGCCTCTAACATGGTCCAATACTCGTCCCATTTTACAACGGAGAGTTTTGTCTTGATTCCTGTCTGCTCTGTGAAATCTGCCAGAATCTCTTTGATACCCGGTTCCTGGTTGGTATCCCAGATGGATACGGAAAGTTCTGCGCCGCTGGAGCTGCTGCTTTCTGTCTTTTCGCCGTCAGTTTTCTCACCTTCTGTTTTTGTTTCGGTGTCATCTGTACCTTTGCTGTCTCCGCCGCTGTTTCCTCCACATGCTGCCAGTGAAAGTGCCATTACGCTTGCCAGTGATAATGCTGCTACCTTTCTGAATTTCATACTTGCTCCTCCTTTTGCATTAAAGTTTTCGTCAGAATAACAGTTTTTGCTGTATATCTGAGTGATAGCCTTATTATAGTTGCACATGGAATAATGTTAAATGGTTATATGTTTTTATAATATGTCATAATGTTATATGTTTGTGCTATTTTTATATTTTTCGTTGATTTCATCGGCTTTTCCTTGCAGTTTAATTATTATATATGCTTTGTTTTCCATATACTTTTGGTGGTTTTCGTCACAATGACGGGTCTATTCTCACATATCAAGAATACATTAAGTCTAAAACATATAACATTATTCCATATTTTTTACATTTTTCCTGTTTTTTCTATTATTTCACTCAAAATTACATACCGCAATTGCATTCTTCACCATTTAATGCTAGAATAGCCCTTAGAATCACATCGAAATTGTTCATATCAGAAAGGGCGGGAATTATGAATCTTTTAAACGAAGACAATGTTGTTCACATTTTTCTCAGCAGGATCGGGGACCTGGTGGTGGCCAATCTCCTTTTCATTGTCTGCTGCATCCCCATTGTCACCATAGGGCCGGCCATAACAGCGCTATATCACTGCACGCTTCGTATGGTCAAAGGAAATGACAGCAGCACATCCAAAACATTTTTCCGTGCGTTTAAACAAAATTTCCTCCAGTCTCTGGTAATCTGGCTTGGCATTCTGCTGGCAGGCGTCATATTGATCCTGAACCTTCGCTTTCTTATACAGACACAGGGGGCATCCTCCTACGGCAAAATTCTTCTCTACATGTCAGAGGCACTTATGGGCCTTTTGGTCATTGTGGCGCTCTATATCTTTCCCGTGATTGCCGCTTTTACCAACACAGCCGGGAAACTGCTGAAAAACGCGTTCCTCTTCGCCTTCATGCATTTTCCGTCTACGCTGGCCATTGCCGTCATTACGATTCTGCCTATGTACATGACCTATCAGGACCTTGAGCTGATGCCGCTTTACGCGTGCTGCTGGTTCTTCTTCGGCTTTGCGCTCACAGCCTACATTGACTCTTTCCTGCTGTACCGTATCTTCCGGCCTTATCTGGAAAAAGAAGAGACGCCCCCGGCAAAAGGGACGCCGCAGAAATGAATCGAAACAAAAAGACACCGCCTTTTTGCAGCAGCGCAGTTCCGTATCTTGCGGAAATCATGCAGCCGTGCAGGCGGTGTCTTTTCTTTTTTATTTCAGCAGTTCATCCAGAACCGCTTTTGCCATAACAATATCTTTTTTCTGTTCCTCACCGGATATCTCACGCTCAATGGTGATATCTCCGGCATATCCGATCTCTTTCAGTTTAGCCACAAACGCGGGGTAGTTTACCTTACCCTGTCCCAGCGGCACTTCTTCTCCCAGCATATGACCGTCTGTAGGATATTTTCCATCCTTGCCATGAATACCCATGACATACTCGCCGAACACCTCCAGAGCATCTACAGGGTTGGCTTTACCGTACATTACCAGGTTTGCAGGGTCCAGGTTAATGCCCACATTGCCTTTGCCCAGTTCTTTCTCAATATCCTGGATAGCTCTTTTCAGCGTAACCGGTGTCTCCTGTCCTGTCTCAAAGAGGAAATTCTGTCCGTTTTCCTTACACTGTTTCACCAGTTCCTTCAGGCATGCAAGAACGCCTGCATAATTGGGGTCATAAGGATTTTCAGGCATATATCCCACATGTGTAGCCACATCCTTTACATGGATCATGGAGGCAAATGTAATGCCCTTCTGCAGCATTTTCACCCTCTCGAAACGAAATGCCTCAGGAACCAGACCCAGGGTAAGCTGACCGTCATAGAAATCCCATACTCTCGGACCTTCCCAGCCGCACCAGAATGCCGTGATATCTACTTTGTGATGCTCAGCAGCTGCATTTACCTTATCTGCAGTCTCCTGATTCATAATTCCCTTATCCCAGCACACAAGCTGGCAGCTCTCCATCCCCATGGAACGCAGCTCCGCGAATTTGGCATCCACATCCGTATCCCGGAAAATCTCTATCAAAACTCCTACTCTCATAAAAAATACCTCTCTTTCTTTTCCTTAACCCTTCACAGCTCCTGCCGTAATTCCCCCCACAATGTGTTTCTGCATGATCACGAAGAAGATCAAACTGGGGATCATGGACATTACGATACCCGGAAGAGCGTGTTCCCAGTCCGCTGTCTGCGCGGAGAACTGCATGTAAAGCGCATTCTGAATGTTCATTGCCTTAGCATTTCCGCCTACGATCAACTGGTTGGTGATGATATCATTCCAGGTTGCCAGAGTATCCAGAACCACAACGGTCGTCAGGATAGGTTTCAGCAGCGGAAGCACGATGTTAAAGTATGTTCTCACCTTGCTGGCTCCGTCGATGCAGGCACACTCCTCCAGCTCGATTGGTACATTTTTTACAAATCCATGGATCATATAAACAGCCAGCGGCATACAGAGTCCTGTACTTACCAGTATATAGCCTATCTTACTTCCTGTCATTCCCATGTTCGCCACCAGTCTTGTCAGGGTGATCATGTAGGACTGGAAGGGCACCATCATCGGGATAATAATCAGGACAAAGCAGACACCTGACAGTTTTCCTTTTGTTCTTGCCAGTTTGTAAGCCGCCATAGGCGCAAGGAGCGCGATGATCAGCACTGTACAGATGGTATACAGAAGGGTGTTGCCGATCAATAACGGGAAATCAAACTTTGTCCATGTCTCTATATACATATTCAGGCTCCAGCTCTTTGGAAGGGCCAGAAATTCCTGCAGCATATCATTATATGGTTTAAATGAGTTGATAAAAATCAGAAGCAGGGGCATCAGCCAGAATATGGAACAAATGAACACAATAATGGAAAGAACGCTGATTTTACTCGCTTTTTTCATTATGCCTCTACCTCCTTACTCTTGGTCACTTTAAGCTGGATCACTGTTACGATCAGTACAAATACCACAAATACAAGGGATTTTGCGGTAGCCATTCCGTACCGATTATTGACAAACGCCTCTTTGTAAATGTTGTACGCCACAGAAATCGTGGAGTTTGCCGGGCCGCCCTTTGTAAATACCATGATCACGTCAAATAACTTGAACGCAAAGGTCAGGGATGTAAGCATACAGATCGATACCGCCGGCATGATCAGGGGCACTGTCACTTTTCTGAGTACCTGGAACTTATTGGCCCCGTCTATCTTGGCAGCCTCAATCAGCTCTTTCGGCACAGCTATGATACCCGCAATATAGTTCACCATATAAAATCCCAGATTCTGCCACACTGTCATGATTACCACGACAAAGAACGCCAGTTTTGCTGTTCCAAGCCAGCTCCAGTTGAACATCTCCCATCCGGTCACCTGATACAGCGCTTCAAATCCCGGACCCAGGATAAATTTCCAGATCAAACTGATGGCAGTCAAACTGATTATGTACGGGATATAATAAAACGCACGTCCCACACTTGAACTCTTCTTCTCTTTCGCCATAACCAGTGCTACCGTAAGAGAGAGCACGTTTACGATCACAACATAGAACACTGAAAATTTTAGTGTAAATGCAGTACTCTTCCAAAACAGTGCATCATTGGTAAATATATTTACAAAGTTCTGAAGTCCCACAAACTCCATATCCTTACTGATTCCATTCCAGTCAAACACAGAATAGTACAGATTCATCAGAAACGGCACATCTGTGGAAAAAAGAACAAATGCCACTGCCGGAAATACAAACAATGCAAAAATCAATAAATCTTTTGTTTTTCCTTTGCCTTTCACTTTCATTCCTCCGAATTTCCCCTTCTAAAGCGGCAGTCCATGCCGTCCGCCTGTTTTAAAAAACGGGGCCGTTGCAGCCGCAACAGCCCCGTCCGGTTATCGTTACCCCGCCGCAGTTTCCAACTTTACTGTACAACCCAGCCGTTCTGGAACTCTTCCGTTACCTGTTCTGCAGTCATGTCGCCTGTCATATAAGCCTGCAGTGCCGGTCCTACAATGTCAGCATATCCATTCGGCTCAATTGTGTGTATCCAACCGTTTGTCTTGCCTTCTTCCACGTATGTGGACGCATCATTAGCAAGAGCACCTTTTACATCCATATCTGTCTTTGCACCCGGTACAGCGCCTACACCGTCACACATCCATTTCTGTCCATCTTCAGATGTCAGGATATATTCCAGATATTCTTTTGCCAGGTCAAGGTTTTTGGAATCTTTGTTTACAATGTATGTCCAGTTACAGGAGGACAGCAGTGTTACATCGTCTGCATTGTCGCTTACCGGGCAGGGAAGGAATGCCAGGTTCGCATCCGGGTTGAAGGAATCCAGTGTGGACTGGCACCAGTCACCCATATGAATGATAGCTGCCTCGCCGTTTGCAAGCATGTTTTCACATGTCTCCCAGTCAACCTCAAGCGGTTTGTCCGGTCCGTATTTTACAGCCAGATCCAGAAGACGGAATATGTTCTGGAAATTCTTCATATCTTTGAATTTCAGATCTCCGCTGTTCAGTTTCTCCACAACACCCTTGGCATCCAGGGATTTGTCCATCATGAAATGTGTGGAAAGCTGCTGCAGTACCCAGGTCTCTTTTGCAGCGAGAGCAAATGCTGTGATACCTGCTGCGTCCAGCTTTTCACAGGCCGCTTCCAGTTCATCCATAGTCTTGGGAAGCTCTGTGATGCCGGCCTTTTCAAACAGATCTTTGTTGTAGATCAGGCCCATGTTCTCATATGTCCAGGGCAGGGACATAATCTTTCCGTCAGCGTCTTTTCCTGTGTCAAGAGCCGCCTCATTAAATTTATCCAGGACGTCTTTCTCATCTGTCCAGTCGTAAGCATATTCATAGTATTTCTGTGCGGAAGTTCCGGACTCCACGTCAAACACATCCGGAATATCCCCTGAGTTGACACGAGACTGCAGCAGTGTATTGCTGTCATTGGCAGCATGCTGTACCTCAATCTTAACTCCGGGATGTGATTCTTCAAACTTTTTCGCCATTTCCGCATACTCATCCAGGCCGTAAGCATGAGCATCGAATACTTTCAGAGTAATCTCTTCCCCGCTGCCTGCACTGTCCTTGCCGGAATCGCCCTTGGACTCCTCTGTGCTTCCGCCGCCACCGCAGGCTGTCAGGCAGGATGCTGCCAATGCCGCTGTCATCAGAACCGCCAGTGTTTTCTTCATCATAATTTTTTCCTCCTTGAAATATATATTTGTTTTTATTTCCTATTCACATATTCCTTTGCCCGTCTCCACTCTTCAATTCCCTGACGAACCGATTTGATGCCTTCTTCCAAAGGCGCAACTTCCACTTCTCTGCCGCTTTGGAGACACTCAATGAAATATTTGATCTCTGTGTAGTACGGCCCCAGATTGGATACGTTGATCCCCGCAGAATCATCCTTCACATCGTATTCCCGCTCAAGCTCGGGATACTCCACCGTGCCGTCATTTTTATAAACTGCCAGAGGTTTCTCATCGCGTCCTCGAAATACTATGCTGGCATCCTCGAAACACGCATGGAAACTTGCTTCAAAAGGAAGCGCTGAACTGATATCCCAGATTCCCTCTGTCACTGCAAATACTTTTCCGAATTCATATGTAGTAAAGATCTGATTGATCATTCCGCTGGAGAATGCCGTTGCCCTCACATCAAAGGAATCCGGTTCTCCCAGCATATATCTGAGAAAATCAAGATCATGCACATGCAGATCCAGTACAACAGAACCGCTTCTGTCCTCTTTGTGGAACCAGTCTTCAAATCCCCATGCGGCGTCACCGCTCACTCTCTGCATGGTAATGGATTTCAGTTCTCCATATCTGCCGGTTTCATAACAGTCTTTCAAATACCGGTATTCATCAAAGGAACGGACCACCTGACCAACCATAACCTGTACGTGGTTCCTCTCCTTGGCATCCAGAAGCTTCTGGGCCTCCTCCTCCGTCAGACATACCGGCTTCTCCACGAACACATTGATCCCTCTGTCCATGGCTGCCACCGCATGTTCTGTGTGGAGATAACTGGGAAGGCAGATATGCACGCTGTCCAATGTCTCTGCTTCCAGAAGTTCCATACCTGTCTTGTACAGCCTGGCATCCGGCCATTGCTCTGCTGCCTTTTCCAGAAATTCAGGTCTGCAGTCCGCCAGAGCTGTTACCTCAACATCCATCTTGGATGACAGTGCTTTCAGCGACAGGTTGTGGGTAGTTCCCATTCCTCCGCATCCTATTAATCCCACTTTCATCTCATCATCCTCTTTTCTTTTTGTTTGTCCAGTGACCTTACTAATAAATTTTAAAATTAAAAGCCTTGTTGCTTTTCAGCTGTTTTTGGCTTTTTACGAATGTAAAATTTATTTATTTGATAGCTATACAATAGCATTTGATGTTGTATATGTCAATATGTTTTTGAATTTTTATTGCTTCGCAATGTAATTTAAGACACATTTAACATTTTATATCAATCTTTTTTGTGCACTTTTTACCTTATATTCATTTATTCCTGCGACATTACAATTTATTTCCACTATTTCCAAGCAAAGTATCCTCCTTGCCATCCCCAACCTCCTCTTTTATTCACCATTTTATACAATTTTATCTATCTCAGTCCCTTTTTGTGTAACTTTTCACAAATAATATTGCATATCTCCGCGTTTTATGGTAGCATGCAATTAATAATACCACTTTACAATTAACCCCCAAAGGAGGTGAGCATACGAAACTTCTGACACAACAGGTAATCAAAAACACCAACATGAAGCATCTGTACTCCTCCATATACATTGAGAACGGCATCTCACGTACAGAGCTTGCCAGGCGGACTCATCTAAGCAAGACCACTGTGTCCACACTGGTTGACGAGCTGATCGAGAGGGACTTCATTGCCGACGAAGGTGCCTCCCACTCTGACTGTGTGGGCAGAAAACCCAACTGCCTGAAAGCCCGGACCAACCAGCATTTCGTCATTGTCATAAGCTGGGTAGACAACATTGCCGAAGCACATGTGGTGGACGTGGCAGGCACATCCGTGTACAGTACCAGGCTTACACTGAAAAAAGGGGAGTCTTATATCTCCTTATCCCAGACCTGCGTCTATAAGGACATTTTGTCCAAATACGATCCCCAGCGGATTCTGGGCATTTGTGTGGTGGTATCTGCCATGATAGATGCAGTGCGCAATGAAATATACTCCACTACCCTGAGTCTCGGACCCGGAGGGAGCGGCAATCTGATCCATGATCTGAGCTTTGCTTTCCCTGAATATCCGGTAGCTCTTCTGGAGGACACCGCCTGCTATGCCTACGCCGAAAAAATATATACACAGGTTCGGGAAAAGAACTTTGCTTTTATCAATTTCGGAAGAGGCATCGGTGCCACTATATTTATAGAAGGAAACATGCTGGGCAAGGCCAGCGGTTCTGTCACCCAGTTCGGCCATTATTCCGTCAATCCCAGGGGGCCTTTATGTATATGCGGCAACCATGGCTGTCTGGAGGCCATGTTCTCCGAATCACAGATAAAAGCCCGTCTGGAGGAGTCAGGGAAGACAAGCTGTCTTCTTGGGCGTTCTGCCATCACATTTGAAGATTTAGGAAAGGCAGCACTCTACAAAGACCCTGCTGCCATCCACACTCTGCAGAAAATGTCCCGGGACCTGGCGCTCGCGCTCAGCAACCTGATCTGCATCGTGAACCCCGAGCTGATCATTCTGGGAGGAAAAGGGCAGCACCTGGGCACATTATTTTTGGAGGAGGTGCAACATTCACTGAGAGATGTGGGATTCCGAAGAATGGTGGATTTCTCAGGGGTGAGATATTCCCAGCTTCAGAGCGACGCCTACTTAAATGGTGCCATGAAATACTTTTTTGACACTTATTATTCCTTCCTGGAACCCAGGCCGCGTGCTTTTTATATCGGCTGAAATACGCCTGCAGCCTATTTGGGCAGGTTTGCACGCCCCGGAAAAATGAATTTATTTGTGCCTTATGCCTTTTTGTGATATGTTTAAAGTAACGAAATTTTAAGGTCCGCAGTACTGCATTGGACATCTCTGCAGACCGCGGCAATGCACGTAACCAAAAGGGTAACGAATCGTTACTGCGATATCATAACAAAGCAAAGGAAAAGCAGGATATTATGAAACTGGTCAATCAACAATTAATCAAAAATACCAATTTAAAACAGTTGTACAATTCCATTTACCAGAATCCGGGCACTTCAAGAGCGCAGCTTTCCAAAGACTCTCATCTGAGCAAAACTGCTGTCTCCTCTCTGGTGGATGAATTAATTGCCCGGAAGTTTGTATATGATTCCGGAACAGGCGGAAGCACGACTGTGGGGCGGAAGCCCAACAGCCTACTTCTCCGCGCAGAGCAATACTATGTGGCAGTCCTCTGTCTGGAGGAGGACAGGCTGAATGCAGCCCTGGTGGATATTACAGGGGTCTCTTCCCTGCCCATGCAGATGGAAGCCTCCTCACCGGAAACCTACATTCCCCTGTGCCGGGATTACATAGAACAGACTGTGCTCACTCGGATTCGGAAGGAACAGCTCCTTGGAATCTGCATCGTTGTTCCCGCCATGATAGACCCGGACAAACGCGAGATCTTCGCCACTACCCTGAATCTTCCCGAAAAAGATTTTGTAGGCGAAATACAGCGGAATTTCTCTGATTTTTCCGTCAACATCCTGAATGATACAGCCTGCTTTGCTTACGCGGAAAAAGTCTACACACAGATTTCGGAAAAGGATTTTGCTTTTATCAATTTCGGCAAAGGAATCGGTGCCACACTCTTTATCCGAAACGAAATGCTGGGACACGCCTGCGCATCTTACACCCAGTTCGGACACTACTCCATTAACCCCAAAGGAAAATTGTGTTCCTGCGGAAACAGGGGATGTCTGGAACTGATGATCGGGGAGGGTTCCTTAAAGGACAGGATCGCCCAGACCGGAAGCAGCCCGGCCTTTAAAAAATCAACTGCTGTCACATACGCTGACCTGGGCCAGGCCAGTGTATATGGGGATGTGGTCTCCCGCAAGGTAATACGGGATATCGCAGATGAATTTTCCCTGGCACTGTGCAATCTGATCTGCATGGTGCACCCAAAGCTAATCATCATCGGAGGAAAAGGAAAGGACCTTGGCCCCGTATTTTTACAGGAGATCCAGGAATGTCTGCGCACCACAGGATTCCGCCGCATGGTAGATTCCGTCAGCGTCCGCTACAGCCTTCTGGATTCCAGCGCCCTGTACAACGGTGCTATGAAGTATTTTTTTGATATTCACTATAATTTTACGCAGGAGATGGACGGATGCTTCTTCATCGGATAAAAATCCGCTGTCTCCTCATATAAAACGGAGGTATGAAATGAAAAAACTCAGAGCTGCAATTATGGGCTGCGGCAGAATTTCCGTCTGCTACGAGGACGCCTTTAACCGTCTCTCTGATCAAGTGGAGCTTGTATGCGCCATAGATGTTGACGAGGAAAAAGCAAAGGCTTTTGCAGAGAAATTTAACTGCCATTACTGTACTGACCTGGAGACTGCCCTCCAGTATGATATTGATGTCATCCACCTGTGCCTTCCCCATTATCTGCACCCGGTCATGGCAGTAAAGGCCATGGAGGCCGGACTTCATGTGCTGACAGAAAAGCCGGTGGCTGTCTCCCTGCAGGACGCAGACAGGATGATGGAGGCACAGCAGCGTACCGGCAAAAAGCTCGGCGTTATATTCCAGACCCGGTATACAAAAAGTGTGGAAAAGCTGAAAGCACTCATGGACGCCGGATATTTCGGACGCATCCTCTCTGCCCGCTCCTATCTCACCTGGAACCGCCCGCACACTTATTATGAAGGAAGTGACTGGAAAGGCACCTGGGACAGAGAAGGCGGCGGCGTACTCATAGACCAGGCCATACACAGTATGGACCGGGTGCGCTATATGCTGGGAAGTGACATTGAATGGATTGAAGGCAGCGTACATAACCACTGCCACGATACCGTGCGTGTGGAGGATGCCGCGGAAGCTGCCATACAGTTTAAAAACGGCTGCATCTACAACCTCTATGCCTGCAATTCCTACGCCTCAGACGCCCCCATCACCATTGAATTTCAGGGAGAAAAGGGACGCTGCGGGCTGATTCAGGATATGGGCTTCTATGAGGCTGACGGATGCTACACAGAGATTCGGAACACCTATGAGACAACCAATGTGGGACCGGATTACTGGGGCAGCAGCCACCACCTGCAGCTCAGGGATTTTTATGATTCCATACTCTATGACCGTCCGGTTACCATAGACGCCATGGAGGGAAGGAAAACGCTGGAAATGGTAAAGGGAATCTATCTGTCCTCCCTGGAACGGAAACGGATCTATCTTCCGTTTGAAGATGTGTGTTATAAAGATTTGAATACACCAAAATAATTACAATCCGGCAGGCCGGACTCAATTACCGGGGATTTTTACATCCCCGGTAGTTTTACTGTATAATTTCCCTGACTTTTTCCACCGGTATTCCGCAGATTTTTGCAATCGCCTCCGGGGTCTCCCCCTGCATATACAGCTTAAACACCTGACGGGTCCTTTCCTCCCCTCTTCTTTCCGCACTGCTTATCTGCGAGTTATAATCCCTCAAAGCCTTATCCCTGGCCTCATACTCCAGCCTCTTCTTTTCATCCGCACTCATAGTCTTCAGTGTATTATATGCTTCATTGAGATATTCGTTTGCTTTTGCCACGCGCTCAAACTCCTCTCTGCTTTTTCCAAAGATTCTCTTTTCCTGGACAAAATCAGCCATATCTGCTCTGTCGGCTATATACTTTTAAACAATGGAGTTTCACGGCGAAATGCCGATTAGAAATTAAAGAGCGAACGCTCATTGATATCTTTAATCAGAAGTGTATCACAACCCACCCCAAATAACAATTAGACAATACGACGAAATTCAAATCATGAGAAAAAGGCAGTACAGCCCTGCGCCGCACCGCCTTCCTTTTCTCTCTCAATACGCAAGAAGTTTACATAACATATACAGCCGCCTCATATGGCCGCATCATCCGCTCCTCCAGCGCTTCCTCTCCCTTATAATTATCAATCACAAGCACAGCCTTACCTGCATCCAGCCCCTCAGGCATATGGAAAGGAACTTCATTTTCCGTGAAATTCAGCACCACAAACATCTTTTTGCCTTCATAATTTCTTTCATATATATAAAGACTCTCATTCTCAGGCTCATATTCCCTGAAATCTCCGTACACAGCAACCTCATTTGCCTTCCGCATCTGAATCAGCCTCTTCATATAATAGAAAATAGAATCCCGGTCTTCCAGCGCTTCCTTCACATTAATATCCTTGTAATTGGGATTCACCTTCAGCCACGGTGTTCCCGTGGTAAATCCGGCATTCTCGCTGTCATCCCACTGCATGGGAGTCCTTGCATTATCGCGGGAACGGAACCTGATGGCATCCAGCAGAACCTCCGGGTCCGCGCTGCCGTTAATGACACGCTCTTTCCAGAGATTTTTTACCTCTATGTCATTGTAATCCTCAATGGAATCAAAATGCACATTTGTCATTCCGATTTCCTCGCCCTGATAAATATACGGGGTTCCCTGCATGGTCAGAAGCATAGTGTACAGCATTTTTTGGCTCTCTTTGCGGTACTGCCCGTCATTTCCCCTGCGGGACACGGTTCTTGGCTGGTCATGGTTGGTCCAGTACAAACTGTTCCATGCCTTATCCTGGAGAACCGTCTGCCATTTGCTGAAGCATGCCTTTAATTCCGGCAGCGGCACTTTCCGATAACTGTAACGCTCAGGTCCGCAGTCCAGCGCGTTCTGTTCAAACTGGAAAACCATATTGAGCTCTGTCCCCTCATTATTGGCATAGCGCAGGGCATGTTCCAGGGGAACATCCGGTGTCTCACCCACTGTCATAATATCATATTTTGATAAAACCTCCCGGTTCATCTCCTGCAGAAATTCATGAATTCTGGGCCCGTCCTGAAAATGCTCTGTTCCGGTGATCTCCGCCGGTTTTCCATCCGGCAGCCCCGGTGTCTTTGAAAACAGACTCACAACATCCATACGGAAGCCATCACATCCCATATCCAGCCAGAATTTCATCATATCATAAATCTCACCGCGCAGTTTCGGATTCTCCCAGTTCAGATCCGGCTGCTTCTTTGAAAACAGGTGCAGATAATACTGGTCTGTGGCCTCATCATACTCCCATGCGGGACCGTAGAAATAGGAGGTCCAGTTGTTGGGCTCTCTCCCATCCCTGCCGTCTCTCCAGATATAATAATCCCTGTACGGGTTATCCCTGGATTTCCTGGATTCCGCAAACCACTGATGTTCATCCGAAGAATGGTTCACAACAAGATCCATCACCAGCTTCATGCCCCTCTCATGGATGCCTGCAAGCATTTCCTTAAAATCATCCATGGTTCCGAACTCATCCATAATATCCCTGTAATCAGAGATATCATATCCATTGTCATCATTGGGCGATTTGTAACATGGAGACATCCAGATAACGTCAATCCCCAGGTCTTTCAGATAATCCAGCCTGCTGATCACGCCCTGCAGGTCCCCGATTCCGTCTCCGTTGGAATCCATAAAACTTCTGGGATATATCTGGTAAACAACCGCCTCTTTCCACCATGCTTTATTCATGCTGTTCTCCTCTCAAAATTCTGTTATTCTTTTACCGCTCCATTTGAGATGCCGGCAACGATCTGCTTCTGGAACAGAAGAACAATCAGAAGTGTCGGTATGACTACCACAACCGTGGCCGCCGCGATCTGGCTCCAGAACACCGTAAACTGGTCCTTCAGATAACTCAGACGTACCGGCACTGTCTGTATATTCTCATTGATATTCAATGTACAGGACAGCAGATACTCATTCCATGCAGAAATAAAACTCATAATTGCCGTGGTAAATACGCCCGGCGCAGCAATAGGGAAGATGATTCTCCAGAGCATTCCCCATGTGGAGCAGCCGTCAATTTTTGCCGCCTCTTCAAGCGCCAGCGGTACCTGGTTAAAGTGTGCGACCATGATCCACACAGCACTCGGCAGTGTGATTGTGGAATATGCCAGGCAGACCCAGTATGTATTCAAAATCTTCAGTTTATAGAACATATTAAAAATAGGCCCTACAACGATCATCTGCGGGAACATGGCCACTGCCAGTATCAGTCCCATAAGCAGAGCCTTTCCCTTGAACTTAAATCTGGAGATAATGTAAGCTGACATAGATGCCACAATTACAACATAAAACGTAGTAGCTGCCGACATAACAAAGCTGTTGCCAATAGCACGGAGCATTCCTTTTTCTACAATAACCGTCCTGTAATTTTCCAGTGTGGGATTTTCTGCTATAATACGGTAAGCATTTGCTCCGAAAATTTCCGATTCCGGTTTAAAAGAACTGATCAAGATCCAGAAGAAAGGAAATATTGTGATCATCAGAAAAATTACCACGAAAATCCAGCAGACAATATTAAATGTTTTATTTTTACTCATTTTCCTTCCTCCCCTCTAATCATTATTGATGACTTCCGCGCCCAAAACCTTCACGTAAATCACAGCTATAACGGCAACACAGACTGCCATTCCCATAACCACCACAGAACCATATCCGTAATTACTCTGGCTGAACATCAGCTTATACGAGTACACGGAAAGGGATTCTGTACCGTTTCCGGGACCGCCTCCTGTTAAAATTGCAATTAAGTCATATACACGGAACGCATCCATAGTACGGAACAAAAGTGCTACCAAAAGACTTGGCTTAATGAGCGGAAGAGTAATACTGAAAAATGTTTTGAAAGGTCCTGCACCATCTATAGATGCGCTCTCATACAAACCTCTGTCAATGATCTGCAGGCCGGCCAGAAGAAGCAGTGCCATATACGGCGCCGTTTTCCATACATCGGATATTACAACAGATGTCATGGCTCCGTTTGCCGTCAGAAGCATGGCTGACTGCTTTGGTATCAGCCCGATAACGGAAAATATCTTTGATATAATACCGTAGCTGCCGTCATACATATAACTCCAGATCATTGCAGATACTGCCGTAGGAATCGCCCAAGGAATCAATGCGATCGTTCGAACAGCGCCGATACCCTTGATTGCTTTATCCATAATCAATGCCAGTATCATGCCTATCACCAGCTCAATCGCCACAGATATAACCGTAAACAACAGTGTATGAAGCAGTGCCTTATAAAATCTTGTATCTGTAAATAACTTAGCAAATCCCTTTAAACCGATAAAGTTAGATGCCACCACACAGTTATCCATGTCATCCAAAATCTTCGGCATACCCTCTCTGTTATACATCTCCAGATCCGCATTCCTGTCGTAGATATTGGTGAGTCTTTCCCTGATATCTTTATTGAATGCCTGTATTTCTTTGATCGTATCAGATGAAACCTTCTTTACGCCCTTAGATCCCTCATACGTTGTCAGCAGTTCATCTACCTCTGCCTTTATTTCCTCAAACTCGGCTACATCCTCGCTGCTGAGTCCTTCTGTAGCCATATCCGTCTCTATAAACCAGCTCACATAACCAAGGTCCTGTGCAAACAATTCCTCATTCAGCTGCTCAGACATATAAAAGCTATTGTACTGCTGATCATTGGTACGGTAATCAAACAGTGTATACACCAGAGATGTAACAATAGGATATATGGAAAATATGCCAATAAAAATCAACAGCGGAAGAATGAACAGGAACTGTTTAAACGTCATTCTTTTAATCATAATCTTCCCTCTTTCCCGACAATAAAAGCGGTTGCAAGACCCCTTTTGATTGCTGCGAACAAAACAAGGGTGCCGTATTAAACTACAGATATATACGACACCCATTTACTCAATGAATCCCCCTGCACCCATGCGGGTGCCTGATCACGGTTACTGTTTCAACAAACCTTCCACTTCTGTGGTGGTTCCGTCCAAATCTGATTCTCCTGATAAGAATTTGTGGATGGAAATCTGCAGTGCATCAGATAGTTCCTCATATTTGTCTGAGGACGGTCTTGCAATTGTATTTTCCAGGGCTTTCATGAAGCCTTCTTTACCGAGAAGCTGATTCGCTGCCTTTACGTCTGCATCTTCCAATGCATCGTTAAATCCGGGCACATATCCACCCTTGCTGCAGAAGATCCTCTGTCCTTCCAGGGATGTAAAGTAATCCAGGAATTCCCACGCACCGTCTTTATGTTCACTCTTTGCATTCATAGCCAGCAGCCATCCGCCGATACAGGAACCGCCCGGAATTGGTGCGATATCTGTCTGGTCCTGTGTCACTGCAGCGCCTTCTGCCCCAAGCAGGCCCCATACATAAGGCCAGTTACGTGAAAATACCGTATCACCGTTTACATAGCTGTTAGCAGCTTCTGATTCCTGATATACCAAAATATCATCCGGAGTTGCATCGGAATCAACAATCTTTTTCATGGATTCCAGTCCGCCTTTTACATCTGTAAAGTTAGCAGTATACTCGTTTGCGTTGCAGACAAGTCCTTCATACTGATTCGCCTGGAAAGTAAATCCTGTCTTGGTTCCGCCCTGGCCTTTGTATGTCTCTGCCATAGCAAGAAGGTCATCCCATGTGAAATCTCCGCTTCTCAATTTGGCTGCATCCTCCTCGGATACAATATCACTTCTGAAATAGATAACGCCAAAGTCAGGGTACAATGGCAGCGCATAAGTCTTTGCATTGTATGTACCTGCCTGAATAGAACCTTTGTTGTAATTCGCCGGACTTCTCTTTGCCTTCATCATGTAGCTGTCCAGAGCTTCGATATAACCTGCTGCAGCCATATCACCAGCCCAGACCGTATCAATGGAAACCAGATCATATTCAGAACTTCCCGCTGAGAACGCTGTGTTCAGCTGGCTTCTTGTCTGGTCTGTGTCGTTGGAGGCGGTCACCCATTTCACTTTATATTTGTTCTGGGATTTCTCAAAACCCTCGATCACCGCTTCCACAGCGCCGTTGCCATCATCAGAACGGAACAGGGTAATCTCTTCACGGTCACCTTCTGCTGTTGATTCCTTTGTCTCGTTCTCGGCGTCACTGCCCGCGTCATCAGCTTTGTCCGCATCATCTGTTTTGTCTGCGGCTTCCTGCTTGTCCTCACTGCCTGCGTCTGTGGTGGCTTCCTTATCATTTCCGCCACCGCACGCTGCCAGACCAAATACCATGGCTGTACTCAGCATTACTGCTACAATTTTTCTTTTCATTCTTTTTTCCTCCTTTTGTTGGTGTTTTACGATACTTACATAAAATGTCGCATCCTGGCTGTTAGTGTTGTGCAACACCTCTATTGATATAATAAACATTAGCACAATGCCCATTATCTGTAAATAGGTTTTATATAAAACCATCATAATATATAATTTAAACATTGTTCATTTATACATTTTGCACATAACCAATCTTTGTACAGCCATCAAATTACACATTCCCATTTTCTTTTTATCTGACAAATAGATGAACTTTCTGACAACCTCTTGCAATTCTGATAATTTCTGCTATCCTATAATAGAAGTAAAAAACGATACTTTACTTATGTCACATTCAGACAAAAACTTTCCTGTAACAGACAGCGCAGGCTGTCAGAATTTGGGGGTAACCGTATGATAACGATAAAAGAAATAGCAAATATAATGAATGTCAGCCCAACCACGGTTGCCAACGTGATCCACGGCCGCACCAGCAAGGTGTCAAAAGAGAACGTGGAACGTATCCAGCAGGCTCTGAAGGAGCACAATTACGTGCCCAAGATGGGGCTGGAAGCTCTGACAAAAGGCAAGACCAGGCTGATCATTGTGGTGATCCATACCACAAAACGCTACACCCAGACCACCGTCGGCGATCCGTTCTACAGCCAGACCATCGGTGTGCTGGAGGAAGAGATACGAAGGGCCGGCTACTATATGATGCTGTATATAGACCGGAACCTTGACAATATTTTCAAGACAGCACTTTCCTGGAACGTGGCGGGAATCATTGCTGTGACACTGTCCAAGACCAACTATGACAAGCTGTGTTCCCTGGTGGACTGCCCGGTGGTGGGAATCGACACTTTTATGGAAGATACCGCCTCACTGCCCGACCAAGGGTATCATGTCACCCTGGATGACATCGGCGCGGGGAAGCAGATGGCAAACTACCTCATCAACACAGGTTTTTCCAATATAATCGTAATCTCAGATGCCAAGATAGGCTCCTCTGCTCTGAGAGCCGCAGGCGCCAAAGCCGCTCTGAAAGAACACGGCATAAGCACTGAAAAACAATGGCACATGGTACTTGACACGCAGAAGAGACGCAGAGACAGCCAGTACAATTCCCTCCTGGCGCTGGCAGGAAAAAAATATGTACTGTTCTGTACGGCAGACCAGCTTGCCTTTGAGGTGATTGGCTATCTGAACGAACACGGCTGCCATGTTCCCCGGGATATCTCTGTGTGCGGATTCGATGACAATCCTTACGCGGAGTTCTGTATTCCCAAGCTGACCACCATGCATCAGGACATTGCCAGAAAGGGAGAACTGGCCTCAGAGCTCTTGTTCCGGCTGCTTTCCGGAGAGAAGGTGGCGGAGAAGGCAATCCACCTTCCCGTGGAGCTGGTAGTGCGGAAAAGTGTCCTTCCGCCGGATTGACAATTTTTTAACCATTTTGAATGCGGTAGATTCAGGTATTTTCCTGTTTTACCGCATTTTTATGGGTTTTCTCTCTTCCTACACTTTGTAGGAAAACCTTTGAAAAATCCCCCCTTTTTGCGGCTTGTACTTTCTGCGCATTTTGGTACAATAGAGTTATAAATTTGTACAGGAGGTTTTGCAAAAATGATAATCATTGGGGAAAAAATCAACGGTTCCATACCGGCAGTTGCAAAAGCCATCGCTGAGAGGGATGCGGAATTCATCAAAGACCGTGCCAGAAAGCAGGCCGCTGCCAATGCCACCTACATAGACTGCTGTGCTTCCGTTCCGGAAGAGATTGAAGTTGAAACTTTAAAATGGATGATCGATTGCATCCAGGAAGTTACAGATCTTCCGATTTCCGTGGACAGTCCCAGTACCGCAGTTTTAAAAGAAGCTTATAAGTTCTGTAAGAGACCGGGTATCTTCAACTCCGTATCAGGAGAGGGCGACAAGATTGACACCATCTTCCCGATCATGGCAATGGAAGAGAACAAAGACTGGGAAGTCATTGCACTTTTAAGTGACGATACAGGAATCCCCAAATCCGCAGCTGACCGTCTCCGTGTATTTGACAATATTATGGCAAAGGCAAAAGAATACAACATCAATCCAAACCGTCTTCACATTGACCCGCTGGTAGAGATGCTGTGTACTTCCGAGGACGGTATTGCCATGAACATCGAGGTAATCGAAACTGTTCGTAAACAGTACCCGACGATTCATATTACTGCTGCTATCAGCAACATATCCTTCAATCTGCCGGTTCGTAAGCTGATCAACTACGGCTTTATGATCCTGGCTATGAACGCAGGACTTGACAGTGCCATCATGGACCCCACGAACCGAGATATGCTGGGTCTTGTATATGCTACAGAGGCACTTATGGGCGAAGATGATTTCTGTATGGAATACATCGGTGCTTACCGTGAAGGACTGATCGGACCTGCTCCGAAGAATTAACATTTATGGTGTTCGTGTTGAGGAATGGAATTACTGAAAAGGGAAATAAAAAACTATAAAATATATTTTTTAAGAAATGGGAGGAATTTATTATGAGTAAGATTCAGGCTGTTGCAGATGCTGTTGCTGCTGGAAAAGCAAAACTGGTTGGTGGATTAGTTCAGGAAGCACTGGATGACGGATGCCAGGCTGTAGACGTATTAAACGCAATGATCGACGCAATGGGCGTTGTAGGCGAGCGTTTCAAAAACAACGAGATTTTCGTTCCTGAAATGTTAGTTGCAGCACGTGCAATGAAAAAAGGTGTTGAGGTTCTGAAACCACATCTGGCAAGCGGAAGCGCTGGCGTATGCGGCAAGATGGTTATCGGAACTGTTGCTGGTGACCTTCATGATATCGGTAAAAACCTTGTTGCCATGATGATCGAGAGTGCCGGATTTGAAGTTATCGACTTAGGCGTTGATGTACCGACAGAGAAATTCATTGAAACTGTCAAAGCTAACCCGGACGTTAAGATTGTTGGATGTTCTGCTCTTCTGACCACAACTATGCCGGCATTAAAAGCTACTGTTGAAGCTTTAAATGCTCAGGATTTCCGCGGCAATATCAAAGTTATGGTTGGCGGCGCTCCTATTACACAGGAATTCGCTGATGAAATCGGTGCTGATGCTTACACAGCTGACGCTGCATCCGCAGCTCAGAAAGCAAAAGAGCTGGCATCATAATGAAATTAGCTTAAATCCATATCTGTCATGCATACCCTATAAAGAAAGGAACCGGGCATCAGTTGCTTCAACTGGTGTCCGGTTCCTTTTTCTGTTTATTTTGGCGGCTTTCTTTCATTCCTTTATCATAATGTTGTATGGAACCTCGGTTACTGTGTCACCGTTCTGCATCCGGAATATGATGCGGTAAGTCGTGCCCTTTTTTACAGTGTCAGGGATTGTAAGGGTTGCTTCATATTCGCTGCCTTCTGTATTCTTTTTAAAGTCACTCTCCTGCCATGTAAACATGGCAGTATTGTTATAATTTCCGTTTTCCTTCTTATACAGGCCAGCACTGAACACAGCACCTTCCCCTGTTTTACAATCCAATTGGAATTTTACACTGTCTCCGGGATTTATTAACCTGCTGCTGCCCTCTGCCAATTTTACTTTTAATCCATAGGAAGGGTTCTCAGTTATCGTCAGCATTACGGTCGTTTCTGCTTCCGGCGTGGACGAGACAGAGGAGATATATCCTTCCGCTCTGGAGCAGTATAATTCCAGTTTCATCATATAGTTCCCCGGATCCAGCCCCCAGTCTGTGGTTTTGAGGATTATGGAAAATGGCGTATTACCTGCATTGACCCGCCCCAACGAGAGAAGGCCTTTATTCTCCGCTGTACCGGTAGTAGTATTATTGGCTGTAACAGATGCGCCTGCCGGAAAGTTAACCGTTGCCGTGCCATTCTCATCATATAAAGCAATGGATAAGGTAATATAATCGGAAGCGTGGTAAGTATCATTACCTGAAAGTATCTGACTGGCGACGTTACCGGAAAAGGTGACACTTCCTATACTTTGCATAGAAAGATCCTGCTTCACGCCGTTTATCGTAAATTCCCGCTTTGGTGTAAGACTCCACGTCTTAGTTACTTTTCGTTTCTCTGTCGCTTCGCCACTTTTTTGGGGGAAAACCAGACTTAAATTCTGTGAAGTTGACACGTTTATCTCCTGTTCCATCTGTGCATAATCCACAACAAAATTTAGCACTGCATCTACAGGTATCTCTTTATAGTCAAGCTTAACATTTTCATCACCCATACTGGTAAATTCCGATAACCCTATATCATCTTTTCCACTCTCACATTTATAGAAATAATAGTTCGGCTCCCTGCTGTTTGTATTATCCGTTAAAATTAATGAAGTCCCTTTTTTAAAATCACCCTTAATATAAGGGGGATCATAACTGGTATGCAGATAATTCTTAACATTGAACTGAACACTCACTGAACTATCTGATGTAATGGCTATATTAGAATTATCATCCGTTATATTAATAAACTTTTTCCCCTGCTGTATAGTACCCGTTATATCGTCTGTATTCATTTCTGTTCCAATGGTTCGTATCGTGATTGCTTCTGTAATTATTACATTATCATCTCCGATAACAACCGTAACTGTTCCTACATTCGAATTCGTGGACATTATATCGGTGTGACCTAATGTTAATGTGAGGGACGATATTTTACCTGCTGTGCTTGAACCAATTTCTATCGGCTGCTCTTTTTTTACTATATCGACTCCGCTGCCTCCATTCAGTTTGGCTGTCAATGCAAAGTTTTTATCTCCCCAAAGTTCTGTATCCCCCCCGCTATTACCCTTGTTATTGTTAATAGCGTCGGAAGTCACTAAATTAAACGTATCCTCACTCAAACTTACAGATTTAATTTTTAAATTTTTTGATTCTTTATAAGCAGGAATGGTTATATCCACGGTCTTGGTGGTTCCCTTAAGATTGTTCCCCTCTTTCACAGCAGTAAGAGTAGCACTTGACTCAATTGTATAGGGATGAATATGAAAGGTAACTGGGTTCGTGGGCGTATGTCCTTCTGAAGCCTGTTCTCCTTTGTCATATCTCTGCAATCCGCAGGCTGACCAATTAAATGTCGTATTCTCCGAAGCACCTTGTACATTCCACGTTACATTCTCCAGAGTAATTGTACACTTTTCACTATCGGGAATCACCCGCTGGCTCTCATTTTCTTTTACGATCAGTTTTATACTGCGGATTTCACTCCAACCATTCTTCCGACTGGTTATTTCCTCCTCCGTATAATAAGTGGAATAACCGCCTGCATTAGAATAGTCCGCCTTACCATTGTTATAAAAATCTTCTGCCGCACCGTCACCGGGAACATCATAACTATATCTAACTTCATACAAATCAGAAAACTCACTTTTTAGTTTCATAGGACCGTTCAATGAGAAGTTAAAATCAGGTTGTGCACTATTACTTGTCAGATGCGGTGAAAGTTTTTCACCCTTTTTAGGTAACTGGATCAAATAATAAAATTTACTTCCGTCTACAGTTCCTCCGTACGGATTGCTGAAGGTAATACGGTAATCAAAGACACCCTCGTTTCCAAGGAATGTCATTTCTTCTCCATAATCTGTATCAGAAGCACTGTGATCTTTCACTTCAGCAGAAAATTCAACCATAGGTGCTGCTGCCTGAACGGTAAATACAGTCGGGAAATCTTTTTTATAAGTTGCACAATATCCATTCTTTCCTTTATTTAACCCATCCTTTATTTGATAATCCGAATTGTAGGGATTCCACCCACTGTTCACATTACTTACTTCTATATCTTGGACTCCAACACACACAATATCCCGCAAATTATACGCACTTATATTGTTAGTGTCTTTTGAAGCCTGCAGCGTGTAAGACAGCGTCAACTCTTCCCCTATCATAGTTAACGCTTCGCTGTAATACCCAATTGGCACAATCTCTGTAAATGTTATGGGAATAATACTATATCCGGTTTTATTACCATTCGTATCCACTTCCTCAATTGGTGTCTGTCTAATCGGCTGTGCATTTAGCTGACCAGTTCCCTGTTTTATTTTCAAGGAACCCTCTACCAGCGAGAGATCCTTAGGAAGCCGAAAATAAAATACAGGCTTTTCTATATAAGAAGTCTCATGATAAGGATAGTCGCTCACAGACAAGGTTGCTTCTAAAGATAATGTGCCGCCTGCTGCGATTGTTGTCTCTTTACCTGATAATGGCTTATTAGTTAGTCCTATCGTGGTGGTTTGTTCTGCATCGGATGCCTTAATTTCTATTTTCTGATAGGCATCTTTTGTCATATCTTCATTTTTTGCTGATTCAACTTTAAGCTCGGCCGTCAGACATACTTCGTCATTACTTAAATTCACATTATCACCGGTTAATTTACAGTAAATATTACCACCACTCGTTAATGGAGAAGAAGGCGTAAAATAATCAGTACCCGCCCGCAGTATTTTTACATTATACGTGACTTCCCTGAAATAGTAATTATTTTTGACCATCTCTTCATCCCGACAGACAATGACAGTTTTTCCTGAATTTTCACTGAGAGACGGTTCCACATATTGCACGCTACTATATGTCTCTGCGGAAATATTCTCCCCCCTTTCATTCATTACCGTATATGACACTTTCACCAAGTTATTTTCTAAAATACAGTCCTCTTTTTTGGGCATGATAAGGCGCATGGAAGATACTCCCACACCTTTATCCCCTGTAAAAGTATAGGTAAACTTTTTTTCAGCAGAATCTTCACTTCCTGTATTCGACAGTAAGAAATCGGCAGTTTGATAGCTAACCTCCTTGTGTGCCGCTCTCGGAAATTTTTTTGCGGAAGTATTCTGTTTAATTGATATTTCTTCTCCCTTTCCAATGGTAAAAGTTGAATACTTATCTGCATTATAAAGTGCTCTTTCCTCTCCATATAACCCCTGTGCTATAACTTCAGGATGAGGATAATAAATCACATCCCCTGCATTGAACTTTTCTGAAGAGAATTTATAGCATCCATTTATTGTGGGCTCACTATAACTACACATAACATTTTTCCACGTTATTGTAGTTTTATGTGTATTTTCGTCATATGATACGGCACCTCCTTTCGGTGAAGAGATTAAAAGACCATCAGCATATTCTGCATATATTTTCTCCTTTTCTTCACCTAATTTATAAGGTGCCTCCTGCGTTAATATTACCTTCTTCCAATACTTTGCAGGTGTACTGTTAATATCAGCACCACCGCGGCCATTATATATGTAATACAGCCCGACCAAAACCGATTTGTTAAGAGGTTTTTTACTCGTCAGACTAGGATTTTCATTGTAAGTCGCACTATATGTATGCTTCGCGTCATCTCCTTTATATGCTTTCACTTCGGACAGCACTTTAACTGCCGTTTCTTCGCCAACCTGCCTTGTCACTTTAACAGGTACTGCATATCCATCTTCATTCTTTGCTCCGGTAACATAGCCTCCAGCCTCTTTATTCCAAAGCTGTTCGTCATATGAAATCAGGATTTTAAGGTTTACCGTGTTTACAGTAGACTTAATTGTATATGTCAATGTTCCACCTGTTCCTGTTTGAGGAACTTTATTATATCCATATGGCATATCACACGGTTGATATTCACTTAATTCAATTTGACCAGGATCTGTTTCCTTTGTAGGATAGCCTCCCGTATTAAAAACCATTCCCACCGGCAATTCAATCTTCAGAATTCTATCGCCGGTAACGCCGGTAAAATCTGCGGATATCTCCAACGTTCGACTTTCATCAAACATCCATTGATCAGCAACTGCTTCTTCTCCTTCATTCACAAGGGAGACATTTCCTATCTTCGCCGCCAGGCTTTCACTATCCATCTGGTTTTCCGGAGCCGCGAGTACAGATATCTCCCCGTCTTCCGAATCATTTTTTAATGCATCCTGGCTGTTATCCTGAGGTTCCGATGCCGGTGGTGCTGCTTCTTCGCTGTCTTCCGGGCTGCCCGATATAGTTTCACTGCCTGAACCGGATGTCTCCGGCAGCATCGATCCATCGTTTTCATTACTCTGCGGGGTATCTGCAGGTGATACAGTGCTGTCACCATTTTCTCCTTCTGACTCTAATTCTGCTGGAGCTTCCTCCTGTATGGTTTCATCTCCGCTTACGATAGGTTCATCGATGTTTTCCGGTTCTGCTGCAAATGTTTGAATTTCATTGACATTTATAGAGGAAAGAAGAAGACATACTGTCAGAAGGGCACAAAATAACTTTTTTGTCACTGTCCTGATCTTATTTAAATTTCTGTTCATATGATTTGCTCCTTCCTATTCGAAAATCTCCAAAGATATCCGGTTATTCACTATGTCCTGTTCCTTCACACTATAATCAGCAACAGGTTCTTTCTTAAATAATAAAATACTGCAGCTTCCGCTGGCAGGAATCGTAATTGTTGCCGAACTTGTCGTCCCACCTCCTGACTCGGAATTTTTATCAAATGTCAAAAGGGGATTTGTTCTGTCCGGTGCCATCTGCGCACTGTTCCAACTCAATGTAAATGTCTGCGTTGTACTGCTGCCTTTAATAATCATTTCTGCAGCAGCTTTTCCCGCAGAATCTATAACCTGAAACCGGGGTTCGGTTGTATCTTTCAGCGTAAAGCTGGCCGTCAGTGTTTTTTTATACGGGGACGTGGACTCTGCTGTGACCGTTACACTTTTGGCCCCTCCATCCGGCTTAACTATGATAGTTTGTGCATTAGCAGCACTTCCGGTAATCTTCCCTGTATTATCTGTATTTTTTTCTATTTCTATATTTCCATTAGCACTTCCATTAAGATCATTGCTGGTAATTTTAAAAGCAATATCAATTTCAGAGAACCGTTTTTGATCCTCAAAATTCTGCAGCTTGATTTTTATTCCATCACCCCAGCTATACAGTTCATATGAAGCTTTTTCTTCTGGTTCTTTAAGCAAATCGCTGGTGAAATAGAACTCTTTTGTACTGGCCAGAGCGGGGTCGCTTTCCCATTGATGAACATATTTTGCCACTGTAAGTCCGGTGATAAGAGCAGCCGCTGTCAAAACAAAGGCAATAAGCAGCAGACCCTTTTGCTTTCTGTTTATTTTTCCTTGACGTGACCAATAACCTTTCATTCCATATCACCACCTTTTCCGGTCAGGATGCGGTTGGCATTGCCTGCTCCGCATGTATTATAAGAGTAACCACATCAATTTCATCTGCATATTTTGGCTCATTGGCTTTCGTTGGCCATTCAATATAAAGTTTATAGGAGTGGGTAGTTTGTTCCGCGGCAGGCAGGAAACCGGATATCTCTGTTTTCCACACATCACCCGTTTCCTTCATATCACCTGCCCATCCTGCTTTACTGTTTATATCCGCTGTCCCCGGGGAGACGGGCTCTAATGTAAATGTAAACGGCAGATTCCCCGCCGTTTTTACCGTTATCGCATAATTCTGTGCCACTTCACTTACCTTATCGTTGGAAAAATTGATGACTTGAAAAGAAATTTCCTTTTTATCTCCCGGCTGCATTCCGCTGACATCTACCTGCGTAGTAGTGATTTTTCCATCCATCGCCACTGCCGCCGTCCATGCAGAAGCATTTCCGCTCACAGAAGTTGTATATCTGGCATACGATACACCGAACACAACCATACATACCAAAGACAGGCAAAAAAGATAAGAGACAATCCGTCCTATTGTCAGTTGTTTCTTCAATCAGCATCCCCCTTTCCGTGAGAAATCAGGTATTTCAATATATCAGGCAGAAACAGGGCCAGTATACAGAAAACTGTCAGCAGCAAAATGCCCCTGGGCGTCTGCAGGAACAGGATAAAGGTTCCTGCCTGCGGAATCACCAGGACAAGGGCCCCCTTAATCTGTCCTGGTGAAACAGCCTGGCTGTCCGGAATATTGTTGTTGTCTCCCTGGGTAATAAAGCCTTCTGACTGCCGCCCCACTATCCTGTGGGTTGTGAGTACACCGCCGTCTTCATATGTTACAATCTCTCTTTCACGATAACTTTCCTGCTGCTGTATGATCAGCAAGTCACCTGCTGAAAAAGTCGGCTCCATGCTGCCGGATAATACAATGACCGGTGAAAAACCAAATATATCCGCCGGAGACTGTTTCCATATATAATGAGATATCATTTCGGCAGCAATAAGCAGCAGGAACAGGAACAATACTCCTGTCAAAATTATGCGGAACAATCTGCCAAGAATCTTACTCATATCACACGCTTTCTTCTGCAAGAATCTGAATATTCAAAATATATTTGCCGCCGTCCCTGCCTGCTGCGGTATCCATTTCATCATTACCGTCAAACGGCCATTCCCAGTCAAGCTGATAGGTTGTTTCTGACCCTGCTGTAACCGTGCCTTCCAGTATCAGCGCTCCGTTGACGACAGTACCTTTTACACTCCTGTCTGTCAGCTTGCGATTCTTTTTATCCAGAGGGGTCAGTGTAAATTTCAGAGGAATGTGGACACTGCCCTCTGTGAGGCTGATTGTCAGCCGCAAATCCTTCAGGCGGGTGTTGCTGAGACGGAAGAGATAGTATCCTTTGGAACCCGGCTGAATTTTTTCTTCTGAACCGCCGGTACGGTCGTAGAAAAGATCAATGCTGCTTTGACTTTCCCAACTCATCCACCCTGCTGCATTCTGTCCCTCTGCACGCAGCCCGCCGCTGTCCTCCGGCTGCGGTTTATTGGATGGTGTATCTGTATTTTCTCCGCCCGGGTTTTGTGACGGAGTATCGGAGGATCCGGATCCGTTGTTCGTATCTGTGCTTCCCGAATTTCCGGGCGTATTACCTGTCGGCCCGGAATCTGCTGTATCCTCCTGTCCGTCTCCCGGTGTCTCCTGCTGTTCCGGTGTTTCGGACGGATTTTCAGATGGTTTCGGTGTTTCGTTTATGTCTGTTCCGCTTTTCTTTTCTTCTGTCTTAACCTGGTAAGCTTCTTCCGGCTTTACAATGCTGCCGTCCGGTTTCTTAATTCCATCCGGATTGATCACCGTACCATCCGGGAGAATCACTTCTCCTTCTGCACTTACCTTTTCCCGGCTGTCACTGACGTATCCTTCGTTTGGTATCTGTGTAACGCTGTTATCCGGAAGGATCAAATTTTCCGGTACAACTACTGTCATATCGGAAAGAATTACCGTTCCTGACGGCAGTACCACCGGGCCGTCCTTTACATTCAACTTTTTTTCTCCTGTCGTTAAAGTACCGTCATCTTCCAGTACCGCTGTTTTCTCCGGAATCAGTTTCAGAGACCCACTGTCCTTATCCAGTTCCACTGCCAGTTCAATAAAACGTACATCGACTGACAATTCCACTGCATACTGACCATCCGCCTGCTTTTTGATATTTACAGCCTGATTTTCAAGGCTCCTGCTGATAGTAAATTCACATTTTGCAATTGCTTTCCCATCCTCATCCAAGACAGACAGAGTATGTGCTCCCGAAGGCGCCGATTCATAAAAAAATCGTCCCTTATAATCTGTTGTGGTGATGATTGGTTCACTGCGCAGTTCCACGGTCCCGTCTGCGTAGGGTGTACCATCTGAATACACCACCTGCCCGGACACGTGCACGGTCCTGTTCCGGTCCGGTCCTATGAAAATGGTATCAATGATCTGTCCTCTGTAAGGATCCGTATTCCGGCCAATCAGAAAACCAACCAGGACCGAAGAGAACAGCGCCAGCAGAAGCAGAAAAACCAGCAGCAGTGTCATAAGATGCTGCTTCTTATTGGTCCCTTTTTGCAAGGGAGGCAATTGATTATGGTTCTGTTGTTCCATCTTTATGTATCTCCTTTGCAATAAACTAAGTTTCAGCCTTTTGCAAAGCGGTTCATGAGCTTTGAATACGCTTTGCAAAGGGCTGAAAGCCCTTTGGTGGTACACGCCCGGCACAGGGGCGTGGGAAAATATATCAGCTTCCGGGGGTTGGCTGAGATTCAGGGATGACCTGAGAAACCGTACAGCTTATCTCTATCTTAACTGTATCTAATGAAGTTTTAATACCCAAAGTGGTATCTGCCGTATCTACACTCTTTGGATTCCATCTCCAGTGCAGATAGAATATTTTACTACTTCCAACGATAACTGGATCTGTTGTAGTTATTAAGTTCTCGGATTTCTTCCATTCATCATCACTAACAGGAACTGCTTCTGTCTCGGTAATCGCATACTGCAATGGAATATTTTGAGCATTAGTTTCACTAATATTAAATGCTGGCGCAATTTTAACCTCACCTTTATTATCCAATGTTATTTTTACTTTTCCGCTAGTTCCAGGAGCTACAACCTTCTTCCCTTCTGCTGCCTTAACCATCTCATCGTTATAAGTATTTGAAAACATACTAGATAAATTTATCGTTTTTTTCTCTGTTTGTTCCGACGCTCCGTTCAAGTCAAAAGCAAACTTCGCTACCGTTGCCGTTGTATCACCCGTTACCTCTGCTGTATACTTCGCCAATGTCCCTCCCGTCATAGTCATCGTAATCAGGGTAAGTGCCAGGGCCACAACGCCCAGGCGGGTTGTTCTTCTTCTTTTCATGGGATAACCTCCTTTTTAATTTATTGCGTCCGGGAAGCACGCCATTTGATTTCTGCGGGTCGCGCTTCCCCAAATGCCCGCAGCGTTTTACCGGGTGGCCCCGGCGGATTTATATGGAACATTTACAGTGCTCTGTGCCCGCACAGCAAATGCAGCCAACTGAATAAAAACAAATCTACTGCTCTAACTCTGCTTTTTCTCGTTCACTCTGAGCTGCTTTGAGAGCCTTCAGCTCTGCCTCCAGTTCGTCTGCCCTTGACCTTTCCTTTTTATCCATCTGCCAGCGCCGTATTACATCCCAGGCGATCAGCAGCAGAATCGGGCAGATAATGAAAACGATCATCCCTGTGGTGCTGGAAAGAAATATAACAAAATTCCCCATACCGGCCAGATGCACGCCGTTCCAGATTCCCTGTACCTGTTCCGGCCTCACCGTTTCCCTGTCCTCTGTATTGTTTGCATCGCCTCTGGTTATGTAAAAATCTTCACCTTCCTCATCCTGCTCTATGCTAACAATACGATGGGTCACTGCCTGCCCTTCCATAAGATAACAGATCACATCCCCTTCTTTCAGGAGTGAGGTATCCGTCTTCTCTACGAAAATAAGCTCCCCTGTCATGAAGGTATCCTCCATGGAACCGGACAGCACTGCCACCGGCTTGATACCGAAAATCCCCGGTATCTCATCCGGATGAATATACGAACTGATTATAACGGTCACATTCATTAAGATGACCGGAATCAGGATGATACACAATATAATATTGATGGCTGCGAGGATCCGGCCTTTTTTATCCTTCTTTTCTTCCATCAGCTTTCACCTCCCAATTCGTGTCCCCTGCTTCGGCACAGGGCCTTTTTAAACAACGGCATAGCCTCTATGAATGCCCTGACCAGCTCCGGATCATATGCAAATCCGGATTCGCGGACGATTTCACAACAGGCAAATTCATGGGGCATCCCCTCCGGATACAGGCGGGTACTGGTCTGCTTATCATAAGCATTACAGATTGCGCACATCCTGCCTAAAATCGGTGCCGCGCTTCCCCTCTCATGGTTAGGATATCCTCTCCCGTCCCATCTCTCATGATGTCCGATGGCTGCATCCATTCCCATACTGATGATCAGCTTTTCCTCTTCAGACAGGGAAAAGAATTCTTCTTCCACAGGATTCCCTAACACGATGGCAAAGCCGTCCGTTGTATGCCGTTCCATGATCCTGTGTTCTTCCGCAGTCAGGGAGGGCTTCTGCTTCAGAAAATCCGGAACTGCCGCATAGCCGATATCGAACAGCTTAACACTTTCCCATACGTAAGGCTGTCGCTCACGGCTCAGTTTTGCATCATTTTCGTAAATACCCATATCAAGGGCACTGTGGTATAAAATCTGAACATAATACGCAACACGTTCACTGTACATGCGCATCCGGGCAGGCAGGCTGTCATATACCTGATGCCTGTTAATTTGATTTCCGTTTGCCAAATCCATCCACAACTGTTCCTGCAATCTGTCCTTCCTCCCTTCCCTGTAACCAGTTTGGTTCTCCCTCATCAAAAATACACGTCAGCTCTTCATATACCGCGCCATATCCTGAGAGCATTGTATTTCCAATCCAAAAAAGAGACCGGATTCATAACATAACCTGTTACCATCCGGTCTCTGTCTCAAACGGCAACTGGCTGGCATACCGCAGCGGCTTAGCCCCTATAGCTTTGCGCCCCCGGCTTTCACCTGGTTTGCTATATACGTCATGATACTGTTATTACAGTATATATCAAGCGCCGTGTAATCATCGTGTAATTGAAACACAATAAGCCAATTTTTATCCGTTTTATATTCTATTTTTCATCCTTCATCCGGCACAGTCTGCCCAGAGTAGATTCACCCCAACTGTAATCCGTCATGTACTCACCCTGAAATTCGTTAATAGCCCTGACATCCCCGGCGAGAAAACGGTTGTAATCGCTGTCATATAATTCTGTATTGAGCCACCTCACATTTTTTTCTGTTATGAGCAGTCCGCTGAGTCCTATGGAATCCAGAAAGTCAGCCAGACGCCGTACTGCACTCCGATACAGACTCAGATTCGTATCTGTATATTCTTTCCCCTCCCAAATGCAGGCAAATGCCTCCTCGGAAGTCAGGCCTCCCCCATTCTTATCGACCAGCAGCGCGAATATCTCCTTTACCTTAGGACCCGGAAATATAACCACTTTTCCATCCACAAATACCTCGAAAGTTCCAAAGGTGCGGATAAACACAGGTTTTTCCTGACGCTTCGATAATAGTTTTGCCCGTATCAAAGTATCTGACACTTGCTGGCTGGTATACGGTTTGGTGAGATAATAGTCCGCCCCGTCATGCAGGGCCTCCACTACATACTGGTCATATCCTGACACAAATATGATCACAATATCCGGATAGAGTTCCTTCAGGGCCCTGCCAAGCTCCAGCCCGTTCATTCCCGGCATCTCCACATCCAGCAAAGCAAAATCCACACGGTTTTTCTCTGCGAATCGAAGCGCCTCATCGGACCGGTCGAACTTTCCCACAATCTCAATATCCGGTATTGCCGCTGCTTCTATCTCAAACTTATCCATAGCCCATAATTCATCATCTACAAGTATTGTTTTTATAAATATACCCCCCCCCCTAAAAAATCCCGTGGAATCGTCACCGTGACTCTGGTCCCTTTACCAGGTGCACTCTCAATCTTAACCTCTGCTCCCATCTGGGATTTTAAACGCTTTTGTATATTCATGAGCCCGAAATTATCCTTTTCTCCCATGATTTCGGACACATCAAACCCTATTCCGTTGTCTTCCACTATGACCAGATAATTCTTCTCTTCCTCCAATGTACGTATCCATAAGATACCTCCTTCCGGCTGTTTACAGAGACCATGTTTGATAGCATTCTCCACAAGCGGCTGCACAGTGAGAGGAAGTATCAGAAAGTCCTTTGGCCCTATCTCATAGACCACCTGGATCCTGTTCCGGAACCGTACCAGTTCTATATCCGTGTAGGCTCTGATATGCTTAAGCTCTTCAGAAAACAAAATCGGGTCAGTTCTGGTAATTGACTGTATATTTGCCCGCAGGTAATCGCTGAAATCCTGCACCATTTTATAGGCCGTATTCGGCGATTTCATAATATAAGCCTGAATAGCACCCAGAGTATTGTATATAAAATGCGGCTGAATCTGACCGACCATGAGCTTTACACGGCTGTCCTGTAATTCTCTGCTTAATTCTTCCGTCCTGGCAGTCCGGCGCAGCAGGTTTCTGACCGCGCTGCCGCTGATCAGAATAAGATATACGAGAATACCGAGGGGGACCAGGGTACCTGTATCCTCAAGATCATTCCTGTAAAAGAAACCAAGCTCCACAACTCCACAGAGAAACAGGATCATCAGACCCGTGAATTCTAATATATCCCCGTTCCCGCCCGCAGTGTATCTGTCATAAACCAGCGCCGTAAGAGTATACCCCGCAGTCAAGATCAGCATCACGTGCGCTGCCGGCAAAAGTTCTATCATGTCGGCTGCCCCGCATATCTGAATCAGTGTACAGACCACCGTATTTGTAAAAGCAGCATAAAACAACAGGGATAGGGCCTTTTGATGGCGCGGATGCAGTCGACAGCTCATATAATCCGCATATGGCATAGGCATTAAAAACAGTACAAAAAAAGTTATAGACGGTTCCATCATACTAAGCCCTGAAAACACCGGCGGCATCTTGGATTCAGAAAATACCCAAATGCCCACCAGCAGAATAAACAGACACAGACTGTCCAGGATATTGCCGATATCTTTTGTTTTCTTCAGCCATAAGGAAAGGAAGAAAAAAAACACTGCCATGATCATAATAAACAGACTGATAATAAACTGCGGGAGCTGCGAATTTATTATATACAATTCCACTTCGGAATACGGTCCGAAAAAAACACGGTTCAACTGTCCCGAGCTCTGTTTATAAGGGGAGACTGTTTCTATCGCCACCGTTTTCCCCGCTGACTCCTGTGATATGGGTACAAAGTTCCATGCACTGGGAGTTGCCCGGCTGAAAAGCCGCAAATCCGACGTATCATACTCATAAATCTGTTTTTCATCAACTAACACCCGCACCGACTGCTGTGAACTTCTGAAGCATAAAAACATGCCGCTGTGAACCGTCTGCGGAAGTTTATTTTCCAGCCGTATAGTCTCTCCTGCCGGTGTGTTCAGTTTTCCGTTCAACACGGTTATTTTCCTGCAGTTCCCCTCTGTATCCCTGTAAATCCAGCCCTTTTCTATCTCTATCGAACTGCACTGCGGTTCCGGCGGAATTTCAGCCCTGTCCAGGACCGCGATCAGCAATACAAAGACCATACAAAAAACAACCAGCAGAAACCTGGCCCGCATTCCCTTCACCCTTTTCGTTTCATCCAATTTCATTCCTGCTCCCCTTTGAAATGCTTTGTTGATATACCGCGCAGAACCTCTTATTCTCTCTTCCTTGTTCAAGTCATTCTATTTTTATTATAGTCTGCTTCTTAAAAATCTGCAATATCATCTGGTACTATTGCACCCTAAATGTTAAAATAAAAAAGAAAGAAGGTGAGCGGAATGCAGAACAATCAGGGGTTTGCTAATCTGATTTATGAATATTTTGTTGTACGTTTTCATTTCCAATATTATAAATACGGGGACAGTCTGCCCACGATCGATACACTCTGCAGTGAGTTCAGTGTCTCTTCCCTCACCATAAAATCGGCATATAAGCGGCTTCAGGATGAGGGATATATATCCAGAAGCCATGGGCGGTGCGCAAAAGTCATATTTCAGCAGAGCGGCCTGGAGATGAAGACATATGCTGTCCGCTTTTTCCAGGAGCGGCGAAGCACATTTTCAGACCTTAACCAGTCATCCGCACTGATCATTATGCCTATGCTGGTGAAGGGATTCCGTCTCATGGATGACAGCGGGTTCGAGTATCTGGAGTGGCTGTCCGGTCAGCCTAACCCGGAAGATCAAATACGCTTCTACAGCTATATCCTGCAAAAAACGCAGAATCCGCTGGCCCTGAATCTTTTCTGGGAAGCTGCTTTGTTCTTCGGCCTGCCTTTTCCCATGCAGTACGAAGGGCATACACTGTATGACGGAGAGGAGGGACGGAAACGTCTGCAGAATCTGATCGCCTGCGGAAAGTCAGGAAACAGAGATCTGATTTATCAGGCACATCATGCATTTCAAAGAGATGTCTCTGAAAAGATCCTGAACTACATTCAAAAACGCATCCCCCCCGCTGCACAGGACTCCGGAAAAGGTTTTACCTGGAATATTTACAGAGACCGGCCCCAGATTTGCTGCCGCCTGGCAGGCCGGGTTATGCACGACGTCTGTCAGGGCGGGTACCGCAGCATGGATTTTCTGCCTCCCTATGAAAAAATGGCAGAAAAATACAATGTCTCTGTGAGCACCATGCGCCGTACTGTCCACCTGCTGAACCAGCTTGGATTTACGCAGTCTATCAACGGAAAAGGTATCCGCATACTGTTTATGTGTGACTGCGGCGATGAAGAAGATATTGATCTGACACATCCTGTGATCCGGCAGAATATAGCTTATTTTATCCAGTCATTTGAACTGCTTGCTGAGTCCTGCAGAGAAGTGATACACATTACCCTGGAGTCACTTTCCGGAAAAGAAAAGGACGAGCTGACAGACATGCTGGAGGATTCTCTCAGTACCGGACTTTATATACTTTCATCCCAGAGTATCTTTACTTTTACAGCCGAACACAGTCCTTTGCAGGGCATCCGTGAAATATACGGAAAGCTGTACAGTCTGAATCTCTGGGGATATCCCTTAAAAAAATTCAGGAAAAGAATGCCTGATTTCGATTCCGCTATAAGAGCTTTTACAGAGAACTTTCTTTACGCTTTAAGGGAAAATGATATGGATAAATGTTCTGAAACGATCAGTTCTTTTATGAAAAAGGAATATGAAACCACTTTCGCCGTACTGCTGGAAAATGGCTTTAAACCCGAGGAACTGCATACCTCCCCATGTTTCAGCTTTATGAGGGCAGAAACAAAGCCGTACGCACCGACTTGAGACATGCCTGTGCAGTTACCTGTCTTTTTGCTATATTATTGTCACAATGACATATTTACGTGTCCCCTCCGGTCCACTATAATGAAAACAGATGAATTATTATGTCTATTTTATCTTTTGGAGGAGAACAACGAATGGCTATCAAAAAAGATACTACCGGGAAACTATTTACCCTGCTTACCAATAACAGCATGTACCAGATGAAGGTGGACGATCTGGGATTTCTGGTACATACATGGTTCGGAAAAAGGACACCGATATTTGACTACTCATACCTGAACGTGGGAAGAGACCGGGGATTTTCCGGCAATCCCTATATAGCAGGCGACAACCGCGCCTATTCTCTTGACACTCTTCCCCAGGAATTCCCCACATACGGCAACGGGGACTACAGGGAGAGCGCTGTGCGGATACGCTATGCATCTGGTGCTTCCTCCTGTGAATTCCGCTATGAATCCGCTCAGATCCTGGAGGGAAAATATTCCCTTCCCGGCCTTCCTGCTTTCTACGCGCTTAAGGAAGACACTGCTGACACCCTAGTCATCACGCTGAAGGACAGCACACAGAACGTATATGTACATCTCTATTACGGTGTCCTGGAGGAAAAGGACATTATCACCAGAAGCGTGACTGTGGAAAATAAAGGGGAATCCCCCATTTATCTGGAGCGTATCATGAGCACCTGTACGGATTTCCAGTTCGGAGACTTTGATTTTATCAGCTTCTACGGACGTCACGCCATGGAGCGCCTGCTCTCCCGCACACAGGTCCATCACGGCATACAGTCTGTGGGAAGCACCAGAGGCTCCTCCAGCCATCACTACAATCCATTTGTGATGCTTGCCGCACAGGGCACTACAGAGACCAGGGGGGAATGTTACGGTTTTTCCTTCCTCTACAGCGGTGATTTTCTGGCTGAGGCAGAGAAGGACCAGAGTGGACAGACCCGCTTCCTCATGGGTATCCACCCGGATAATTTCTGCTATAAACTGGATTCCGGAGAAGCATTCCATGCGCCGGAGGCAGCAATGGTCTACAGCGCAGAGGGATTGGAAGCCGTCAGCCACCGCTTCCACCGCGCGATCCGCAATAACCTCTGCAGAGGTGAGTATAAGAAGGCCCGCCGTCCTGTTCTCATCAACAACTGGGAGGGCACCTACTTTGATTTCACCGGAGACAAGCTGGTGGAAATGGCAGAGCAGGGAAAAGATATGGGAGTAGAACTGTTTGTCATGGATGACGGATGGTTCGGAAAACGTGAAAGTGACAATTCCGGTCTGGGTGACTGGATCGTAAATGAAAAGAAACTGGGATGCACCTTAAAGGACCTCTCCGCCCGCATTCATGCCCTTGGCCTCAAATTCGGCATATGGTTTGAGCCGGAATGCATCTCTGAGGACAGCGACTTATACCGGGCACATCCCGACTGGGCATTCAAGGTTCCCGAGAAATCACCTGTGAGAAGCCGTTACCAGCTTGTCCTTGATTTTTCCCGCAAAGAAGTACGCGACCACATCTACAACATGATGTGTAATGTATTGGACAATGCGCAGGTGGAATACCTGAAATGGGATTTTAACCGCAGTATCGGGGATATTTTCACCATCGCCCTCCCCGCAGACCGCCAGGGCGAGACAGCACACAAATACATTCTTGGGCTTTACGAGTTTCTGGAGAACCTAAACAAACGCTACCCCGGCATGCTCATTGAGGGATGCAGCGGCGGCGGCGGAAGATTTGACGCAGGCATGTTATACTACACCCCGCAGATCTGGACCAGCGATGACACCGACTCCATCGAAAGGCTGAAGATACAGTACGGCACCTCCTTCTGCTATCCTGTCAGCACCATGGGCGCCCATGTCTCAGCCTCCCCTAACCACCAGACAGGCAGGGCTGCTTCCCTGAGTACAAGAGCAACAGTCGCTATGGCCGGCACCTTTGGTTACGAACTGGACCCTGCAAAACTGACGGAGGAGGAAAAGGCGGAAGTCAGGACACAGATCGAGACATTTAAGAAATATTATTCCCTTATCCAGGACGGCACCTATTACCGTCTGGCAAGTCCTTATGAAAATGAAGAATATACGGTATGGGAATTTGCCGCGGAGGATAAGAGTGAGGCACTGCTGGGCATTGTCTCCACAAAACTCACTGCAAACAACCTCTTTACCTGCATCCGACTGCGCGGACTGGACCCGAATGCCATGTACCGCATGGGTGACAAGACCTATTTGGGAGCTGCCCTTATGGAGGCAGGACTCCCCATGCCGGTACCCGAAACGGAATATCAGAGCTGGAACCTGCATTTAGTAAAAGAATCCTGATAAATTCCTAATAAATTTCATATAAAATCTCTCATAACTTAACCGCGGCAGTTTACTGCCGCGGTCTTTTCTGTTATACTTACTCTATAGCAAAATTGGGGGAATGAAAATTGAAAACACATGAAGTAACTTTTATCCGTGAAGGCAAAAGTATTCAGGCAGAAGAAGGCACTACCCTGCTGCAGGCGCAGCGTCAGGCAGGCCTTGACCCGGATGCTCCCTGCGGCGGGCAGGGCACCTGCGGAAAATGCATGGTACACGTGACAAAAGGTCCCGTGACCGGCGTTCTGAAAGCCTGTCAGACTAAGATCACAGGGGATATGACAGTTGACACCCTTGTGAGAGAAAAGGAACATGCTATACTGGCAGAAGGCTTCTCCCGCCCGGTACCGCTCCATCCTCTGCTCCGGTTCGGCAGAATACATATCCGCAAGATAAAACCAGGGGATAATCTGTCTGACTGGGACCGCCTGAAACTGGCGCTGGAGGAATCCTTCGGGGAGAGCATGGAACATCTCAGACCGGATCTTCAAACGGCTTCCGGCCTGTATGAAATGCTCAAAGAGACGGATACCTGGTATGCGGCAGTATCCGGGGATACCCTTCTGGATCTGCAGAAAGATCCCATCAAGGGATATCTGGCCGCATTCGACATCGGAACCACTACGGTAGTAGGGTATCTGATGGATGCACGCACAGGCAGGGTTCTGGCCGTTGAGAGCAGCATGAATCCCCAGGCCCAGTACGGGGCTGATGTCATCATGCGTGCCAACTACGCACTTGAGAACGGAACGGAGAATCTGAGCTCCTGCATCCGCCAGACAGTCCAGTCTATTCTGGACATACTGGCAGAGAAGTCAGGGATCAGCACAGATCGTATTTACCAGACCTGTATTGTGGGCAACACCTGCATGCATCATCTGTTTCTGGGTATATCCCCGGGAGCGCTTGTGCACGCCCCCTATAATCCGGCCATCAGCCAGCTTCTCTTTTTGAAAGCTTCAGACTTTGACCTGCATATCCACCCCAAAGGCCAGCTTATCCTGCTGCCCGATGTGGCAGGCTTTGTAGGCGCTGATACCATGGGATGCCTGCTCTGCATCCGACCGGACCAGCAGGATGAAATCTCTCTGATGATCGACATCGGAACCAACGGAGAGATGGTGCTGGGCAGTAAAGAACGCCTGGCAGCCTGCTCCACAGCCGCCGGCCCCGCTTTTGAGGGAGCCAAGATCGAATGCGGCATGAGGGGCGCATCCGGTGCTGTAGACCATGTGGAATACAGCGACGGAAAATGGAGCTACACCACCGTAGGCGGAGAGAAAGCCATCGGGATCTGCGGTTCCGGCCTTATTGACCTGATCGCCTGCCTGAGAAAAGCAGGTATCATTGACGAGTCCGGTAAACTTTTGTCCGAGGACGGCACAGCCTCCTTTACGCTGGTTCCGGCAGACGAGAGCGGAAACGGCAGCGCTGTTTACTTAAGCCAGAAGGATGTGCGGGAGGTACAGCTTGCCAAAGCTGCCATTGCCGCCGGCATCCAGCTTCTGCAGAAAGAGCTTGGCATAACCGTAGACCAGATCGCACACGTATATATTGCGGGGGCTTTCGGCAACTATATGAATCCTGAGAGCGCCTGTGACATCGGTCTGATTCCCATATCTTTGAAAGACAGGATCGTACCTGTGGGAAATGCCGCCGGAGAAGGTTCTAAAATCGCACTCATCAACAGGGAAGAGCTGTTCTACTCGGATATCCTGGCAAAGGAGATATCTTTTGTGGAGCTGGCCGCTTCTCCGGAATTCCAGGACTGCTTTGTGGATGAACTGGAATTTCCGGAACAATAGAGAATGAAATGATTTGAAAAATGATTGGGGGCTTTTACGTGATCAACTATGAAGAACTGGAGAAGCTGGGACTGGATACCGGCTTCTCCCATATCGCACCATTAAAATGCAGCACCATTGAACTGCTTCCCGAGGTCCGCCAGATGTGCGAAGCCAACACCTGCGGCATGTACGGCAAGCGCTGGAGCTGCCCTCCCGGATGCGGAACTCTGGAGGACTGCCGTGCCAAGATCAACCAGTATCAGGCCGGCATCCTGGTACAGACCGTGGGAGAACTGGAAGATTCCATGGACGGGGAAACCATGATGGAGACAGAGGCCCTGCATAAACAGAACTTCTACGCCATGGAAAAACTGCTCCGCGAAACATATCCCGATATGCTGGCTATCGGCGCCGGCTGCTGTACCAAATGTGAGACCTGTACCTATCCTGACGAGCCGTGCCGCTTTCCCAAGAAAGCATTTTCTTCCATGGAAGCCTATGGCATGCTGGTCACCCAAATCTGCAAAGCCAACGATATGACTTATTATTATGGTCCCTGCACCATTGCCTATACCAGTTGTTATCTGCTGGAATAAAGACTATTTCGTAACGGTTCCGCATTCCGATCCGTTACACCTTTTCTTTCATTGGAACAGGAGGACATCATGACTACTTTAGAAGAACTTCGTCAGGCAATTGAAAACGGGCATCCTCGTGATGCCCAGTTTCTTGTGTTCAAAGCTTTGGAGGAACATATAAATCCTTCCGTCATCGTTGAGCAGGCCATGGTGCCTGCCATGAAGACCGTGGGGGAATATTATAAACAAAATGATGCCGATATCCCCAAAATACTGGCTGCTGCCCGCAGTGTAAGAAAGGGGTTCGACATTCTGGAAGAAAAATACGGAATCATGGAAGAACGGAGTATAGGCACCGTTATCCTGGGCACCGTTGAGGGTGACCTGCACGATGTAGGAAAAAACCTTGTTGCGATCATGTTCCGCAGTGCCGGGTTCAAGGTCATTGACCTGGGTGTCGACATTCCGGAGAAACAATTTCTGAAGGCAGTCCGCGATAATCCGGAGGTTTCCATTGTATGCATCTCCTCCCTGCTCACCACTTCCATACCGGAAATGCAGCAGGTAGTCAAATCCCTGCGCCGACATGACAAGGAACACCGATTGAAGATCATGGTGGGCGGAGGTGCCGTCACACAGGAATTTGCGGACACCATCGGCGCAGATGCCTACACGGAAACAGCAGTGGATGCCGCGGAAAAAGCCAAGACATTTATCATATAAACGGGGGATCATTTTGAAGTTATCAGCAGTGCTTTTATCTGAAATGATTAATAAAGAATTTCATGTTGTCTCACAGGGTAACCTGGAGACAACTGAGAGTTTTCTGCGTCCATTTTTATTTGAGGATGGTTCCGGTTTCTCCACCGGGCATATCTGCCTTGTGAGAACCGGGGACACGGAGTCCCTTTCTTCCCAGCTCACGGGACCGGTCTTTCTGATCATATCGGGAAACCTGGATGAGACCTTTTCACCGCCTCCGCACCCATATCTTGTTCTCGATGCAAGTTATTCCCTGAGCCGTATCTTTAATTTCATACAGGACCTCTATGACACATACGACAGTTGGGATGAACATCTGAGCACGATCCTGCTGAGCAACGGCAGCATCCGGGATCTCTTAAGCGTATCCCTGGAAATTTTCCATAATCCCCTGTCTGTCATCGGCCTGGATTTTGCACCCGTGGCAAGTGCAGGTACAGAACACATTCCGGAGAAATACCATATGTACTCAGAGGACGGACTCAACATTGAGTACGTCAACGCCCTGGCTCAGGATGAGGCTTATACAAAAATGCAGGAGGCCGCTGACCCTGTATTCTACCCGGGATACATCACAGGACTGAACACCCTGAATATGAACGTAAAACAGGACGGGCACACCACACACCGCCTTGTCCTCATCGAATACGAACATCCCCTGGACAAAGGAAACGGATACCTTCTCTCGCATCTGGCAGGCTATGTGGAATATCTGCTCTACCATGAACAGGCTCCCGCTTCACGCCAGTCGGACGCTCTGCACAAGATCCTTATCACTGTGCTGTCCGACCGCACTGCAGACTATCTGGACATCAGCCAGCGTCTGTCTGCCCTTGGTTGGAGCACACAGCACGACTATCTGTGCCTTATTTTCCAGATCACTTACCTGGATCAGAAAAAGATCACCACAAGAGCTATCTGTAATTATCTGGACAAGCAGTTTCCCTATTCCTGCAGTTTTCTCTTCAAAGAGGAGATCGTGGCCTATTTTAATCTGAGCCGTCTGGAGATGGACGCGGACACAGTGGCGGGCAAACTCACCTATTTTATCAGGGACAGTTTCCTGAAAGCCGGATACAGCCGTCCCATGAAGGGCCACATGAACCTGAGGCGCCAGTATATCCAGGCCAGCACAGCTCTGGATGTGGGAAGCAGGAAAAAGCCTTATCTGTGGATCCATCACTTCAACAACGTGGCTCTGACCTACATACTGGAACAGTCCACCCGAAGGCTTCCCGGCTATATGCTCTGCCATGAGAAGCTTCTGGACCTGCAGAGGATGGACCGGGAACAGAACACGGAGTATATGCTCACACTGAGGACCTACCTGGAAGAGAATCTGAATGCCACACAGGCAGCATCCCTGCTCTTTATCCACCGCAGTACCTTCCTGTACCGCCTGGACAAGATCAAGAACATTCTGGACTCCGGACTGGATGACCCGGAAGAGATTTTTTACCTGAACTTATCTTTCCGTCTTCTGGAGCAGGAGGAGGAGAAAAACTGAGCTACTGTTTTCCCTCCTCCAGTATATAAAAGGAGACAGAGAGGTACAGCCTGGAGCGGAAATCCTCCAGATCTGTCTGTATCAGTTCACCTATCCTCTCCAGCCGGTTCAGAAAAGTACTCCTGTGGATAAACAGCTTTTTGGCTGTCACTGCCGCGTTATACCTGCACTGCAGGTAACAGTATAATGTCTTGTAATACTCTGTATGCATCTTCTCATCGTGTTCTATCAGCTTCAGAATCCCCGGCGCGCATATCTGTTCCGGCTCAAACACCCCTCTCCCGTGAATCAGGATATAGTCAAGGGCATAGTCGTCAAACCTGAAATACCAGGGGGTGGCATCCTTTCTCATGCCCAGCTCCAGGGCAATATCCGTCTGCTTAAACGCATTCTGTATCCCGTCAAATCCCCTGAATTTTCTGCTGATCCCTGCTGCCAGGAGATTTTCCCTGAGAAAATAAGCCAGCTCGGGCTGAAAGTCCGTCATATGAAGCCTGCTGCCGTTCAAAAGTACCATGAGGCTGTCATTATGAGCCACGCAGCAGGTATCTTTCCACTGCTGCTCCATCTGCGGGCACAGGTATTTGTCATACAGGGATTTGTCATATCTGTAGCTTGGGCGCATCTGGATCAGATAGTAGGCATCTTCCTCAGACCAGGATAGATTCCCCAGTGCACTCCGCAGCCTCTCCCCCGGCACGGAGCTCCCCTTTAATGTAAGCCTCAGAAGTTCATGCAGGCTGTCAAGGGAGCGGTCAGCCATATGAAAGGCCCCGAAACGCTCATACATCCGCTCCACATATCCGGCTGCCATGAGAAGCAGATCCTTGTGATACTCATTATTCAGAGGTGATGTGCAGGATACCGCCATCAGCTTGCCGATAAATTTCCCCTCAAAGAACAGATTCCTGCACAGAAATGTCACCTGCTCCAGCGTATAAGTATACACTCCCGCAAGTGTCATGCTCCGCTGATAGGCGGGATCTGATATAAGCTGGCTCACCATCTGCATGGGAAGAGTGCTGCTCTCATTCATAAATCCATTAGCAAACCTCCCCTCCCTGTCAGCCAAAGCCACATAGGAAAAGCTGGCATCCATCAGCGCAAGAGGCGTCTCAAAAATTCTCCCGAAGCACTCCATCAATTCCCCGAAATCCTGATTCTCCATAAACACTTCCGTCACGGAATACTCCATCTCCTCAAAGTATTGGAATATCTCCTGAAGGTCATTGAGCACCTGCTCCCTGGGTATCCTTTCATCCAGAACAAGCAGGTCTGTATCAATCCGACAAAATATATCATCCACTTCCCCAAAGCAGATAAAAATACAGTCCTTCCATAAGGAGGAATCCAGGCCTATTTTCATAAGTTCCTCATTGAAGATCAGCACCATATGTCCTCTGCAGTCCTGTCCATCCCTGTAGTAGACAGGCCTCTCCACCTTTATTTTACAGGGGTTGCAGGAAATCCGCCTGGCGTCGTACCTTTTTTTCAGATGATAATAAATTTGATAAAAAGTCAATTTCATTTAAAATCACCTCCCTCCTACAAAGTGTAGTGTATTCATACAGAAAAGTCAATTATTTCATCGTATTTACCAGACCTGACAATTCTGTTATTATAAATTTAGTGCAGTTGTTCCATGTCAGCACAGGAAATGTGCAGACCTGCTGAACAGTTACGATTTTGTATCAGTCATGGGGGACAGGCCTTTCCATGACACATCGTTGGGGTTTTAGAAAAGGAGGTATTCACTTTATGTTAACCAGAAGACAGAATTTATTAGAAACGATCCGAGGCGGTCATCCGGACCGTTATGTAAACCAGTACGAGGCACTGGGAATGATTTTCGGCAATCCTTATACCGCTGCAAGTCCAAACCCGGAATACGGCAAGCCGCCTATTAAAAACGCATGGGGTGTTACTATGGTATGGCCGGAAGGAACTCCCGGCGGATTCCCGATTCACGACGAAGAACATATTGTCTGCAAAGATATTACACACTGGAGAGATTATGTAAAAGCACCGCGTCTGGATTATTCCGATGCTGAGTGGGAGCCATTCATCGCTGAAGCGGAAAAAGTAGACCGCAATGAATATTTTGTTACACAGTTTATCGCTCCGGGACTTTTTGAACAGTGCCATCATCTGCAGGAAATCCAGAACGCGCTGATCAACTTCTATGAGGAGCCTGAATGCACACATGAACTGATCGAGTATCTCACCGAATGGGAATTGCAGTACGCTGAGAAAATCTGCAAATATATCAAACCGGATGCCATCTTCCACCATGATGACTGGGGAAGCCAGACTTCCACCTTCATCTCCCCGGATATGTTTGAAGAATTCTTCCTTCCGTCCTATAAGAAGATTTACGGCTATTACAGAGACCACGGTGTAGAAGTTGTGATCCACCATGCGGATTCCTACGCAGCAACTTTGGTTCCGTTTATGATCGAGATGGGAATTGATATCTGGCAGGGATGTATGACCTCCAACAATATCGCTGACCTGATCGCAAAATACGGCGAGAAGATTACCTTCATGGGCGGCATTGACAGTGCGTCCGTAGACCGTCCTGACTGGACACCTGAGCTGGTGGAAAAAGAAGTCCGCCGCGCATGTGAAGAATACGGAACAAAATATTACATTCCGTGTATTACCCAAGGTCTTGGAATCAGTACCTTCCCGGGTGTTTATGAGACAGCCAGTGAAGCAATTGAAAAAGTAAGCAAAGAAATGTTCAAATAATCAATAAAAGACCGTCCGCATCAGCCCTGAAACTGCTGCGGACGGTCCTGTTTTTTTTAATCTTCCGGCGGCTCTCCGGTATTCCATTCTTCCTCCGGAATCTCCGTTTCATTGTCCAATGCATCCCAATTGATGGAATCCATCAGTTCTTTTGCCTTCTCATAGACGTTTTTTCCAACCAGGATATCTGTCCCAAAAGTACCTGAAGTGCCGGCAACAATAGTGAGATATCCGCCTATGCTGTTTCCCTGCGCTATATAAGGAATGTTGTTTTCATCCAGCAGTCCGGTCAGCGCTTCTCTCTCATACACACCATAGACTGTTCTGAGATTCACCATCTCAAATTCATCTTCCTGCTTCTTTTTATGAAACATATACCCTCCTGTCAGACTATTCTCTCCAGTCTTTGTTTACAGGTACGCCTTTGCGGAAATATTCCTTATCCTCATCTGTGATCTGCCTTGCAACGCGGCATGGTGTTCCGAAGGCAACCACATTGTCCGGGATATCCTTGGTGACCACGCTGCCAGCGCCGATAACCACGTTATTGCCGATCGTAACACCCGGCATAATAACCACATTTGCCCCAATCCACACGTCATTTCCGATATGCACAGGAAGAGAGAACTGGGTACCGTCCCTTCTGTATTCCCCGTAAACCGGATGTCCGGTCACACAGATGGATACATTCGGTCCGCACATAACATAATCCCCGATAAAAACATCCACATCATCCACAACCACGAGTCCGTAATTGGCATAAAAATAATTGCCTACGTGGGTGTTGCAGCCATAGGAAAAATTCACTGGTGACTCAATCCACACCTCATCCCCCATAGAACCAAGTATCTGCTGCAAAAGCTCCCGTTTCCGTCCGTAGTCAGACGGATTTGTCTGATTGTAGGCAAATGTCAGCTCTTTGCCGTGTTTTCTCTGCCTCTCGATCACCTTCTCATAGGCAATATCTTTTTCATCCTTGTGCCCGTATTCCCGGTATAAAAGACCGCTTTTCATCTGCTGTTCCAATGACATATGTGTAATCCTCCTGTATGTCCGCTTTTTGTAACTGTTCATTCCGGCCTGCGCGTTTGCCGGGCTGACCGTGCATGAATGATTACCATTATTCTATCATTCTTTTTGCATAATGTCACGAAGCAGCTTCCAGTAAATCGGAGAATGTGTTCAGATTATACGTCGCCCTTCCGCATTTGACCGCGTCACCGATGGCTGCACAGTCCATGTGTCCTCCAAACGCCGCTTCCAGTCCTGATTCCGCATCCTCCACCACAAGACAGTCCTGAGGCTGCAGGTTCAGATACTCCGCTGCTTTCAGGAACACCTCCGGGTCCGGTTTGGAGCGGGAAATATTGTTGCCGTCGGAAACCGCATCAAAATATCCGGAAAGTCCCAGACGTTCCAGGATAAATCCCGCATTCCTGCTGGATGAACCGATTGCCAAAAGAAGCCCCCTGCTTCTCAGCGCATCCAGTGTTTCCTTCACCTGCGGGTCCAGGTCAGCAGTTGTCATATTTTTCAGAAGTTCACGGTACAGGTCATTTTTTTCTGAGGCATAGCGGACTTTCTCCTCCTCTGTCATCTCACCATCGTATTTTTCCAGAATGATCTCAAAGCTCTCCATCCGGCTCACACCCCTAAGTCTGTTGTTGATCTCCTCATCAAAATAGATTCCCAGCTTATCCGCCAGCTTCTTCCATGCCTGGTAATGGTATTTGTCTGTGTGGCAGATCACACCGTCCAGGTCAAAAATAATTCCCTTGTATTTCATGGTCTCTCTCCTTATCTCTCAATCTCAATAGTATCTTTCAGAAGGTACTTTGTACCGAATACGGTTATCTCCCTGGGTTCTCCCTTTTCCAGCGTAAATACAGACTTATCCCTGCCCACGCAGACCTGGATATGACTGCCTCTGTAGCTGATCTTAAAGGTATAAGATTCCCATTTGTCAGGAAGTACCGGCGCAAAGCAGATGCCTGTCTCTTTCAGCCGAAGGCCGCCGAATCCGTACACCACAGCCATATAATTTCCACCCATATTTGCTGTATGGATACCGTCCTTTGTGTTGTGGTGCAGGTTGAACAGATCCAGCTTCGCGCTGTCACCGAAATAGTCATAGGCCTTATCCTTCAGTCCCAGCCTGGATGCCACAATACTGAAAATACATGTGGAGAGGGAAGAGTCATGGGTCGTCACATTCTCATAGTACGCAAAGGATTTTCTGATGGTCTCCAGGTCCTGCGCATCCTCATAGATAAAATGCGCCAGCACGGTATCTGCCTGTTTACATACCTGATAACGGTACAGGCAGAGCGGGTGATAATGCAGAAGCAGAGGGAACTTGTCCGCAGGTGTACCCTTGATATCCCACACCTCTTTTTGAAGGAAAGAGTCATCCTGGGGATTGATGCCTGTCTCTTCGTCATACGGCAGATACATCTGTTCCTCCGCTTTCTTAAACTCCCGGATTTCCTCAGGCTTTAACCCTATTTTTTCAGCCACCGGAGCAAGCTTTCCGGCCTCCCCCAGCAGTTCATAAAAACGCACGGCCCAATGAAGATTATACTGGGCGCCTGCATTGGTGTAGTAATTGTTATTTACCAGACACGTGTATTCATCCGGACCTGTCACATCATTGATGTGGAATTTTCCCCTGTGGAAATTCCCCGCATCCATCCACAGCCTTGCCGTCTCAAAAATAATCTCAGCGCCCTTTTCCGCCATCAGGTCCAAATCCCCGGTGGCCAGATAATAAGCCACCACCGCATAGGCAATATCCCCGTTAATATGATACTGCGCAGAACCTGCCGGGAAAAATCCGGAGCACTCAGAACCGGAGATTGTTCTCCACGGATAGAGAGCTCCTTTTCTGTGCCCCATGATTCGGGCATTTTCCCTGGCTGCATCCAGGATACTGTACCTGTACGCGATCAGGCTGGCGGATATCCGGGGATTTGTCAGGGTAAAAAATGGCTGCATATACATTTCTGTATCCCAGAAATAATGCCCCTCATAGCCCTCACCGGAAAGTCCCTTTGCGGCTATATTACTGTGCTCGTCCCTGCCCGCTGACTGGAGAAGCTGATAGAGGTTATATCTGACAGCAACCGCCAGGTCATCGTCCCCCTCTATATCCAGCGCTGACTGTGCCCAGAACTCATCCAGGTATTCTCTCTGCTGCCTGTACCATTTTTCAAGGCTGACAGACAGCGCCCTGTTCATGGCATTTTCCGCTTCCTTCCTGCAGTCTTTGTATCTGAGGGAATCCGTAAACACTGTATATTTCACCAGCCGGACTGTCTCACCCTCCCTGATATCTGTTTCCATTTTTCTGGTGACAGAGTGTCCTTCCTGCACGGAATTCTCCCGGCAGACTGCACCGATTCCGCATGAAAGTACATCCTTTACCGCCGTACACACGGTAAGCCCGGAAGTAACAGTCTCTGTGACAAGATAAGACACCCCGTCCTTCACCTCTGCACTGACCGGGCGCAGATGCTGAAAGCTTTCACCGGCAACCCTCGGATCATTGGGGTTACAGTAATTCTTCACATCCCCGTTATGTACAGAAATAAATTCCAGTGTCCCGCTGAAATTCAATGCCTTTACCTCATAGGATATGGTGAAAAGCGGAAGAAGCAGAAAGGATGTCATTCTCCTGATGGTGATCTCCACTCTGTGCCCCCCCGGAGAGCGCCACACTACCTGTCTCTGCGTGAATCCATTCTGCATATCCAGGCTTCTGCTGCTTTTTTCCACAGTCCCCTCAAACATACAAAAGGTCTCCCCCTCAATCTTCAGAAAGATAGTCTGGGTATCTGCCACATTCAGCATTGTCTGCTTTTCCTCAGCCAGTCCGCAGAGCTTTTCGGCCTGAGACATTTTGGCAATATCATAGAATCCGTTGATATAAGACCCCCGGATCGTATCATACCCCTGAGCATATCCCTCCTCAAAGTCAGAGCGGACCCCAATATAGCCGTTGGCATTGTGAAAGACCGTCTCATTTAAAAGACACTGCTCATTGTCAAGCCCTATGTCCTCAATCTGGTAAACCCATTTATTCATTCTGTTCTTCCTTTCTCTGTAAGCTTTATCTCTGTTCTTTTCTTGTCATCATTCTAGCAACAACTTTTTTTATTTTCAATGGTTTTATGCAACACCATTAAATTACATAATAACCTTATTTTTATTTTAGCATAATAACCAAATACTTTTCTCGAAATATACAATTTCCATAAACATTACACATCTATTTATCACCGGTCTGTCTATTCGTTCCCTTTTCATTGAAAACATTCTTCCAAAGCATTATAAAAATTGATTTTTTCCCTTATATCCTCTATACTTATAATTATATATCTCACCAAAAAATAAAATGGGAGGCATACGATGAAAAGACTTTTTGCCTTGATGCTGAGCATTATCATGCTTTTATCCATATCCGTACCCGTTTATGCCAGAGAACCGCGAAAAGTCACGGTAGCCTTTCCCAATCTGGCAGACAATCGTCTCTATGTTGTCAATGAAGACGGAAGTCTTGGCGGCATGATGTACGAATATTTTGAAAATCTGGGAAAATGCGCCGGATGGGACATCCAATATGTAGTGGATGATATGGAAACGCTGTTCGACAGTTTTCTTAACGGGGATATTGATATTATGGGTTCTACCGGATATTCAGAGGGTATGGATGAGTACGCGGATTACCCCTCATTATCCAGCGGCTTTGACTACACCTGTCTGGTGGTACAGAATGACAATATAGACATTACCTCAGGGGATTTGACCTCCCTTGACAATAAAACCGTGGCGATCAGCAGTACACAGGAAAAAAACGGTAAAGAAAAGGTTCTGGAGGACTTCTGCGACAGCAATCAGATTCATCTGGATATAAAGGTATATGAATCCCACCTCGATTACTTTAACGCCCTGAAAAACGGAGAGACGGATATGATCCTGATCGGCAGTGCAGCCCGTGGATCGGATATGCGGATTGTCACACGTTTTGCCGACTCTCCCTATTACACGGTCGTATCCAAGGACAAACCGGAAATACTGCGTGAGCTCAATGCTGCCCTGTACACCATGCATGCCATGTCCCAGGACTATATGGACCAACTGGAAAACAAATATATGAAAGGCAATGACAGCCTGGCAAATGCCTTTACCGCTGAAGAGAAGACATATCTGAGAGAAAAGGGAACCCTGACGGCTGTTCTTCCGAAAACATCATACGGGGCCTCAGACAAGCTGGGTGTCAATGGGAACTATAGCTGTCTGGACGCTGATATTGCCCAATATTTCTGCAGTGAGATCGGCATTTCCGTCAATTATATCGTTACGGACACCCTGGATCAGGCCATTGAAATGGTAAAAGAAAAAAAGGCAGATTTTCTTCCCCTTATGATCACCCATCCCGGCAGTGAAGACACCTACAGTGAACTGCAGCTCTTTCCCTATAATACACCGGAACAGATGCGTGTCACTGCCAATCCATCTTCCAACAAGCCTGTACTTGTCCTTCCCCAGTATGAACAGAATCTTCCTGAAATGGATGCCCTGCTGGATGATTATGAAAAGGTATTGTACTGCAGCAGCGCCGTAGAATGTCTGGAGTATGTGTCAGAAGGACGTGCCACTGAAACCATACTGGATAATTTTGCTGCCCAGTATCTTCTTATGGAGAGCAGCTACCCGAACCTCTCCATAACCCCCACTGACCTGAAACTCACCACCATGACTCTGGCCGCCCCGGCATCCGCTGATACAAACCTGCTCACCATACTGGAAAAAGCAGTGCTGAATATGAATGCTTCGGAAATTGATGATACGGTTTACCAGCGCATGATCACAGAACAGACAAATGCGTCTGTCACCTTAACCGCTTTCTTTAAAAAGCATGTGATCTCCATATCTGCAGCCCTTCTGGCTGTGATCGTATTTATCCTGTCCTGTATCGCGGTTGTTTTAATATCCCGCGTACGGCAGAAAAGCATGCAGGAGACACTGGCTGAAAGAGAACGCAGTGAGAAGGAGCTCAGCCGTGCCCTGGAACGCGCCAATGTTGCGACTGAGGCTAAGACCAGATTTCTGTCAAATGTATCACATGAGATGCGTACACCCTTAAACGGCATATCAGGAATGCTCACCCTGATGCAGAACGAGGAATCTGCACAAAAGAATAAAGAATACCTGGAAAAAGCCAGAATATCCTGCAGCCAGCTTCTTTCCCTGATCAACTCCGTTCTTGACATGTCACGGATAGAAAGCGGCAGAGAGACACTTTCCCCGGAAAGCTTCCATATGTCCACCATTTTGGAAGAACTGCATGCCATGCTCAGCATACAGGCAGAATCCAGAAATATCCGTATGGACATTAACGGAGCCTCTATCCCGGACAGAACACTTATCGGCGACTGCGTCAAGCTGAAACAGATATTATCCAATGTGATCGTAAATGCCATTAAATTTACACCTGAAGGCGGCCGGATCACCCTCACTGCAGAAGAAAAGGCCCCCAATGGAAAAGGTGAGATTCTCTACCTGTTTGAATGCAGGGATAACGGCATTGGTATGACCAAGGAATTCATGAAAACCATGTTCCAGCCCTTCTCCCGCTCAGTGGAGGCGGACAAAATGCAGATAAGCGGAACGGGTCTTGGCCTGTCCGTGATCAAAGGTCTGGTAGATTTAATGCACGGAACCATAGATGTAGACAGTCAAAAGGGGAAAGGTTCTGTTTTCCGCATCATTCTTCCCTTCCCTGAGGAGCCTGATATAAAGGAGGAATCTTCTGCCGAATCAGAAAGTCAAGAGGAGCCCAAAGATTCAGCTGCTCTTCTGCAGGGAAAACGTGTCCTTGTCACAGAGGACAATGAACTGAATCTGGAAATTACGGAACAGTTCCTTGAGATCATGGGGATAGAATCCAGCCCTGCCCGTGACGGTGCCGAGGCAGTGGATATGTTCTCCTCCTCCCCGTCAGGTACCTTTGATGCCATTCTCATGGATATCCAGATGCCCAAAATGGACGGGTATGAGGCCACAAAAGCCATCCGGAGCCTTCCCAGGGAAGATGCCGCCTCAGTTCCCATTATCGCCATCACAGCGAACGCATTCCGGGAGGACATGGAACGGGCACTTTCCTGCGGTATGAATGACCATCTCTCAAAACCTGTAGATGTGAAAAAACTGCAGGAAATCCTTATAAAATACTGCTGCGGCAGGGAATAAAAAAACAGGGTGTATGAAATCCGAAATTTCACACACCCTGTTTTTTTATACCGACATGGGAAGAACAAAGAAATACATGACAATAAAGTGACATAAACTTCCGCCCATAACAAACAGATGAAATATCTCGTGGGAACCGAAATTCTTATGGTTTGCATTGAAGATCGGAAGCTTCAGCGCATAAATGATACCTCCCACTGTATATATAATGCCGCCTGCCAGAAGCCATCCGAAACCCGCCGGTGACAGCGCCCGGACAATGGGTACAAAGGCGAACACACAGAGCCAGCCCATTGCAATATAGATAACAGAAGAAAACCACTTGGGACAGGTGATCCAGCAGGCTTTGATCAGAATTCCCACAATCGCTACCAGCCACACTGCTGTACAAAGGATCGTCCCCGTCCTGCCGTGAAGCACGATCAGACAGATCGGCGTATAACTTCCTGCTATGAGAATAAAAATCATCATGTGATCCATCTTGCGCAGACGCCGGTTTACCTTTTCCGTGGAATCAACGGTGTGGTAAATAGTACTCGCCGCATATAACAGGATCATGCTCAGCATAAAAACACTCATTGCGATTATATGGATGCTGTCCGGTTCCCTGGCTGACCTGATCAGCAGCGGAGCCGCTGCCAGCACTGCCATCAGCCATCCGATAAAATGTGTAATTGCGCTGCCCGGTTCTTTGATCTTCAGTTTCATAACATCACTCCTCACTTTAATTATACATATAGTATGTACTTCACCTGCATTTGGTATTCTTAAATGTTATATGTAGTTTTAATTACTACGTTTTGATATTTATTATACTACTACTCATCTACGCATATTGCAACCCTTTTTTATAAATTTTTTCTAAAAGTACAAAAGGAGCCCGGTATAAAACCGGACTCCAGCACTGAATTTATGCAAGCCATAAATATTCATACGGCCCAAGTACAATATTATCCCACAGAGGGACTGTTTTTCCCTGAATCAGATCGTGCAGTTCCCAGGGAAGCCCGAACCAATTTACAGCATTGCAGTTTACCACCTGTCTCTCCTCGCTGAAATTGGCAAGGACCAGCATTTTATCCTCCCTGTGGAACGCAAACACTGCTTTATTCCCTGTATCAATGGGAATGGAAGATATATTGGAGGCGAATATGGGATTTTCCTTCCGCACCCGGATCATTTCCCTGATACTGCTGAAAAGGATTCCCTCCACAGTGCCCATATCATGTCTGTTCCCTGCTTTCTCCCAGTCCATGGGTGCCCGGTGCAGCCAGCGGGAATCATGGGCAATGGTCTCATCCTTCTTGTAATCCCACCAGTTCAGGGTTCCGATCTCATCACCGCTGTACAGAAGAGGGATTCCGGTATAAGAAATGATCACACTGTTTAAAAGCAGGATCCTCTTGACCGCCAGCTCCAGCTTATAGCGGTCTTTCTTCAAAATAGCCTCCTCAAGACCGCACAGGGATGCCATTGTGCCGCTGTTTCTCGCGTCCAGCGTCTCAGGATTGAACTCATAGAGCTCCCCCTTTGCAAAGCTGCCGGGGAATTTTCCTTCCATGAATTGAATGATAAACTGCTTATGAGCCTCGGGGTCCATCCCCAGATCCCTGATGATATCCTTCTCAAATCCCCATCCGATGTCATCATGGCATCTTGCATAATTGATCCACACCCCATCCTTTGGCGTACCGTAATCAATAGACATGGAACGCTGCATCAGCCGCACATCCCTGGTTGCAAGCGAGTTCCACAGAAGCACCATAAGAGACGCATTGTACATGATATGGCATTCCTTCTCCTCAGGTGTGCCGAAGTATTTTACAATCTCATGAGGCTCTACGATAGCTTCCCCCAAAAAGACAACAGAAGGGCATACCTCCTCTATGATCATCTCATACATTTTCAGAAGCGTGTGCACCTGGGGCAGGTTCATGGATGAGGTTCCCAGCTCCTTCCACATATAAGGGATGGCATCCAGCCTGAAAATGTCAATCCCTTTGTTGGCAAGTGTCAAAAGCACCTCAGCGATACGGTTGAACACGTTGGGGTTCTTATAGTTCAGATCCCACTGGAATTCATAGAAACGTGTCATGACAAACTTTCCGATATCCTCGTAGTAGGTAAAATTCTTAGGTGCAACGGAAGGGAAGATTTCCGTCAATGTCTTCTCATACTCGGAAGGAATGCCGTAATTGTCGAACATATAATACATATCTTCGTATCCCGGCTCGTTCTTCCTGGATTTCAAGGCCCACTCATGTTCCTTAGCCGTGTGGTTCAGCACAAAATCAATACAGGTGCGGATTCCCTTTTTCTTCAGTCTGTCAACCACGTGTTCAAACTGCTCTGTGGTGCCGAATTTCTTATCCACGTTCAGATAATCGGACACTGCGTATCCACCGTCATTCTGGCCCTCTCTGGACTGCAGGAGCGGCATAAAATGCACATAAGTCACACCCAGGTCTGCCAGATAATCGATCCTCTTTTCAAAGCTGGACAGATTGTCTGAGAACTTGTCCAGATACAGCATCATTCCCACCATTTTCTCTGAAAGATACCAGTCATTCCCCTTTTTATCCTGCTTTTTCAGCGCAGTGCTTCTGCCTGCCCTGGCCTTCTCCATAATTTCCATGAGCTGGTCAAAGAAAAACTGGGTGATCCCGTTCTCCCCATACAGCCCAAAATAGTATGTGCGCAGTTTATCCATAGACATAATATTCTGCTCCTTTCACATGCATTACTGATATGAATTTTTCTCTCTATGCGTTTCTTCCTGCAAAATAACCGCTGGATGTAGCCTCCCGAATCCTTCCTGTCTTTCTGCAGTCTCCCACTGCTATAAACTCTATTCCCAGGTCATAGCAGGTTTCCCGCAGCCTGTTTGTCTCCATATCCTTTGGACGCACACCTGCTGCAATGAGGACAGTATCTGCTTTGAGCATGGTTTCCTCCCCGTCTTTATTTTTTACTGCTGCCCCTTCGTCTGTGATCCTCACACAGGAGTGTCCCGTCAGGACAGGTATCCTGTAAAGTGCTATCTTTTCATCAATCATCTGTTTCAGCCCGCCATCAGCTTCCCCTGCGATAACATCCGTCATCTCCACAATAGTCACATTCTTTCCATCCTGCGCAAGGGCGATAGCCTCCTCACATCCCATAAGTCCCCCGCCGATAATAACCGTATTATTTCCCGGAACAGCTCCCAGCTTATGCATGGATGCGGCAAATATAACATTTCCATGATCAATACCCTCGATCGGCGGAATGAATGGTTCACCGCCCACAGCACTTATAACCAGGTCAGGCTCCAACTCCCGGATAAGTTCAGGTGTCACTGCCGTGTTCATACGGATCTCAGCCTGACTGTTCTGTACGCGGCTGATAAGGGAATCCCTGAACATGCGGATATCATGCTTGAATTCAATATGTTCGGAATAGCTGAGGGTCTTCCCAAGGGAATCACTGGACTCACATAAGACAACACTGTGGCCCCTTTCCAGTCCGCCAAGTGCCGCCTGCATTCCTGCCGGTCCCCCGCCTGCTATTAATATTTTTTTCTTTTCATTTTCGAAAGAATTTTCCCTGGCAATCTCACGAAGCCTTCCCATGACAGGATTTACAGAACAGTAGACCACTCCATTCGGATAGGGTACATAAGGTATAAGTGCCCCGCTGTTGCAGCGCATACAGCGGATACAATGGGCTATTTCACAGCTTTTCCCCTTCATTGCCTTTTTAGGAAGGAATGGATCTGCTATCATCTGGCGTCCCATGGCAACCATATCCACCTGTCCCTCCTCCAGCAGTTTTTCCATATACTCAGGATCTGACAATCCGCCAATACCGGTGACCGGAACACTGACTGCTTTTTTTATAGCTGCCGCATACGGTATATTCACACCATTTGGGAAAAACGGGCCGGGGAACATGCGTACCATAGTAGCGGGATCATGAAAGCTTCCCACTGATACATGGAAGGAATCCACCTTATCCTCGATCATATGGGCAAAGACAGCCATTTCCTCCTCTTCCAGTCCCCCTTCAATCAGCTCTGAACCAGAAATACGGTATTCTATCGGAAAATTCCTTCCGCACCGCTCCCTCACCCTGTCCAGAACCATAATGGGAAAACGGGCACGGTTTTCCAGGCTTCCGCCGTATTTGTCTGTCCTCTTATTATTAAGCGGAGAAAGGAATTGGTCAAGGAGCCAGCCGTGTCCCCCGTGTACCATTACCATATCAACACCTGCGAATTTTGCCATGAAAGCTGCCTCTGCGTAGGCGTCCGCAATTTCATTCATCATATCCTCTGTCATCTCTTTTACCTCTGCGCCATAATGGTTGACAGAGGGTGAAGGCCCCCATACTTCCCCGTTTTCAGGCAGATAGGCCGGATGTGCTCTTCTTCCGGAATGTACAAGCTCTATGGATACAAAGGTGTCATACTGATGCACACTGTCAACCAGCCTTGTCAGGGACGGAAGCAGGCCGGGGTCATCCAGATGAGCCATTCGCGGATGACATGCATCCGTACGCGAATGAACCCCTGTCTCCCCAATGGTAAGGAGAGCCGCACCGCCTCTTGCCAGTGTGGTATAAAAATCAATGTTGTCCTGTGCAAAATACCCCTTTTCCTCTCCTCTGCCTGTGATCGTCATCGGAGATACACATATTCTGTTTTTTAATGTCAGCGGCCCTATTTTCACGGGGCTGAATAAATGTGGATAATGCTTCATAATTCCTTCTCCTTTTACTCGGTCTGCTTTGTACAGCAAAGCAGAATGTTATATCTCCATCTTACACCAGAGGGCTTCCAATAACAATAAAGAGTAATATTTCTTCATACAAAAAACAAGAGGCCCATACAGGCCTCCCGCTATAGCAATATGAATTCATTAAGTGAGGATTAATAATTTTCAACTTTTCTTTCAAAGTATGCCTTAGGATGAGCGCATACCGGACAGATTTCCGGAGCCTCCTCTGCTTCATGTACGTAACCGCAGTTTCTGCACTTCCATCCTAAAGGAGCATCTCCCTTGAATGTCTTGTCTGCCTTATAGCTTTCAAGAAGTTTTTTGTAACGTCTCTCGTGCGCAGCTTCCACTTTTGCAACGCCCTCAAATTTCTCTGCCAGATCTTCAAATCCTTCTTCTCTGGCTTCCTGAGCCATACGTGCATACATATCTGTCCATTCAAAGTTTTCACCTGCTGCTGCATCTTCCAGGTTCTGGGCAATATCATGGATACCATGAATCTCTTTGAACCACATCTTTGCGTGTTCTTTTTCCTGGTCTGCTGTCTCCAGATATAAAGCAGCTAACTGCTCATAACCGGCTTTTTTTGCTGCAGATGCGTAATATGTATATTTATTTCTTGCCTGTGATTCACCGGCAAATGCGTCCCATAAGTTTTTCTCTGTTTTTGTTCCTGCGTACTTTGACATATTAAAACCCTCCATAAAATTCTGCAAACAAGCGACTGTTTATCTTTTTTGCAGAACCGGACGTCTGCCGGCTCTGCAAAATAATATTTGAATTAACCGAAGTATCTCTTTAACAGACCTTCAAATGCTTTTCCGTGACGAGCTTCGTCTCTGGCCATCTCATGTACTGTATCATGGATAGCATCCAGGTTAGCAGCTTTCGCACGTTTTGCCAGGTCAAACTTACCTGCTGTTGCACCATTCTCTGCAGCAACACGCATTTCCAGGTTTTTCTTTGTGCTGTCTGTTACAACTTCACCTAATAACTCTGCGAATTTAGCAGCATGCTCTGCTTCTTCGTAAGCAGCTTTTTCCCAGTATAAACCGATTTCCGGATATCCTTCTCTGTGAGCAACTCTTGCCATAGCCAGGTACATACCAACCTCTGAGCACTCGCCTTCAAAGTTAGCTCTTAAATCAGCAATGATGTCTTCGCTTACACCCTGAGCTACACCTACAACGTGCTCTGCTGCCCAGCTCATCTCGCCTGCCTGCTCTGTAAATTTATCAGCACCTACGCCACATACCGGACATTTTTCCGGAGCTGCATCGCCTTCATAAACATATCCACATACACTACATACAAATTTTTTCATAATACTCATTCTCCTTTTTGATTATAATATTTTGTTATTTAATGGTTTCTCTTTTTGATAACAGTAATGATTACTGTTTTAATGTAACATACTTGACAATTTTTGTCAACTAGTTTTTTTAATTTTTTTTGCTTCCAGACATTCTTTACAAATTCCGTAAAAAGTAGTCATATGACCTGTTATTTTTCCGTCAAAACTCTCGGCCACTTTTTCCTTCATACAGTCAAATTCGCTTGCCTCTATGTCTGTGATGTTGTGACACTGGGTGCATATAAAATGACTATGAGGTTTTGTATTACAGTCGAATCTGTCCGGTCCGTCCCCTGTTGTGATCTTGGCGATCTCACCCAGGTCAACCAACAGAGACAGATTTCGGTATACCGTTCCGAGACTGATATTCGGAAACTCGGCTTTGATCCCTGCATATACAGTATCGGCCGTAGGATGCTCCCTGCTGTTCATCACGAACTCACGGATGGATTCCCGCTGACGGCTGTACTTCAATGTTGCCATCGCACCCTCCTTTCAATAACAATAATTGTTACTGATATAACTATACAATACTTAACTATTTTTGTCAAGAATAAATTTATAAAAATTCCGGCTGTAATAAAAGCCGGTTTTTGTAGAATACTTCTGAATATTATTTTTGTGTACTTTTTATGCTGATATTGCCTATTATATGTCCTATAATGAATATGCTGTCGACCCTTTCCAGCAGGAAGGAGGTGCATGGATGGACTAAATAGTTAGACCGAAATAAAAAAGACAGCTAACCAAAGCGAACCCCTACGGACCGACACTCCGTGGGGGTTCTTTTGTGCATTTCTTGGACTACATATTTTATTCATCTCAATCATATTCTATTTTTTAAGAAATGTCAATACTATTTGCAATAAAACACTTTGCATCAGCATCATTACCAAATTCTCTCATTCAATACCAAAAAGATTTTGTTAAACACTACCGAATTAACCATTCGCCTATCCCATCATCTGGCATCCAACGCATTCAGCGTATACTCATGTATCGCTTCCCTCCTGAACTTATCAGACTCCAGTATATGTGAGAACAGTATATCCACCATAACCAAAATGGGAAACTGTGGGGAAATGGCCTTTCCTTTTTCCAGGTTCTCCTTCACGGCAAACAGCAGAATCTCATCGCAGTAACCCAAAAACGTCTTATCTTTCCTTGACGTCATGAGAATCGTGGTCGCGCCTCTTTCTTTAGCTGCCTTCAGAGAGGTCATTACCTCTTCTGTTCTGCCGCTGACGCTGATTCCAATGACCGCGCATTCCTCATCCAGCAGTACGGAGTTGATCTTCATGATATGTGTATCCGTCACTGCCTCCACATTGACACCGATACGCATAAAACGTATTTTCATTTCCGTTCCCACCAGACCGGAACTTCCCTTACCATATACATATACCCGTTTCTTTTCGGATAATACATTGACAATACGCTTCATCTGTTCTTCATTTACCAGGGAATAGCTCTTGTTCAAAAGCTCCTGGTAAGTGTTCAGTACCATTTTTGTCTGGTCATTACTCACGGGATAATTCCGCACAGTCCCCTGTTCATAACAGAACAAAAATTCCCGATATCCTTTATAGCCACATTTCTTTGCAAACCGGGACAGGGACGCCTCCGACACGTACAGACGGCTTGATACACTCTTGGATGACAGATCTATCTTCTCTGTGTTGTTGATAAAAAAATCAGCGATTGTCTTCTCCAGAGGTGTAAAGCTGTTATAAATTGATTCTATATGAGGAATGATGTTTTTTTCATACTGCTCCATACGAGCACCTCCATTCTATCTGTCCATGCGGCAGGCTGACCTGTCTAAGAATGTCTTCCGCGGAAATGATAAAATGCCCCGAGCATTCCGGCCTGATTTTTATTTTCCGCAAATGCCAGTCTGGTATGAGACGCCACTGACGGTATCAAATACTTATCCAGGCTGTTTCTTATCCTGTCATACAGATATTCCTTCTGGGCCATGATTCCACCACCCAGAACCACAACCTCAGGGTTGATAACATAACAGATATTTGCAATACCCATCCCCAGTACATCCACCATCTCATCAATGGCACGGATACAGTCTGCATCCCCCTGTTTCGCATGTTCAAACACATACCTGCCGTCAATGCTGTCAGGGTTCAGATTCTTGTATTCCGCCGTCTTTTTCACCAGGATGCTGCTTGCGCCCATATCCTGGAACTCACCTCCGGGAAGGTGCATATATCCAATCTCACATCCGCTGCCGGAAAATCCGTGGAATACCTGGTCATCCATCACAATCGCACCGCCGATCCCTGTTCCGATGGTAAGGCACAGGCTGATCTTACTGCCCCTGGAAGCGCCTGCAAAATTTTCCGCAAGCCCGGCGCAGTTCACATCATTTTCCACTTCACAGGGGAGATGGAACTTTTCTTCCAGTGTCTTTTTGATCTCTGTTCCCGTATATTCCGGAATCAGCGGGGCGGAATGTGTAATTCTGCCCTCTTCGCAGTCCACCATGCCGGCTGTGGAGATACAGATTCCTGCAGGACTGTAATCCACCAGATAATCTTCAATAATCTTCACTGCCTTTTTCATAATTCCCGGTCCGCCATACTGCATAGCCTCTGTCGGCATCTCGCCAGTCACAAGAAATGCCGCATCTTCCTGTATTATACCATACTTTATAGAAGTACCGCCAATATCTATACAAATATATTGCTTCATATGCATGCTCCTTATCATTATTCTCTCAGCCGCATTCCCTGCGGCACAAAAACGTGACAAAAGGGAACTGTAATGTCACATACCCGCGGCCTTTACAGTTCCCTATATTGTACCATGAGTTCTGCCCCACAGTCTTTAAAGAATCATGGATTATTTGATTTTTATCTTAAATATAGCTTTCTTAATGACAACCGGACCGTCAACGGCAACTGCTGTCCTGTGAGCATCTTTCGGATAGCAGAGAAGAAAATCACCTTCTGTCAGGACCACATGGCTGTTCGGTTCACCTTCCAGCGGAAGAAAATCATCTTTCTCCACAAATTCTTTCTGCTCCATATTGTCAATAAAATTTACATCGATCTGTTCCGGACCCCTCAGCATAAAATGCAGATCCAGATACTGTCTGTGCGCCTCCCAGAAACGATTTTGGGGCGTTGTTGTCTCATACTCCACAATATTCACAAACAAATCATCCCCGTCAATTTCGTGGCTGCCCTTCTCATATGCCATCAGGTCATGCTCCTGCGCATATTTGAAGCATTTCAGCACTTCCTCTTCCAGCCAGGAATAATCCTTTAAATCCCTGATATTACCAAATACCATATTACTGCCTCCTTATGATCACCGCAGAATGTAACTGTTCAGCGGAGTAAATATGAAACCCCGCTGAATCGTTACCGCAGAACAAACGTTACGATCAGTTTTTGTAAATCGTCGTATACTGTGCAGGTACGGAAGTATCTCCTTTTACCTTTCTGGAAATAATACTTGCCGGCAGACCCACAACCAGGGATACTACGATAGAGATAATGGAGTAGGACCAGATAGAAATTGTTACTTCAGGAGCTACTACCGGAATCACATATTTAATACCAACCATAACTGCGGATGCAGCGATAAATGCGCACACTGCACCGGTTGTATTTGCAACTTTTGTAAATGCGCCCAGAATGAATGTACCGATCAGGATACCAAGTACCAGACCCATGAATCCGTTAAACCATTCGTAAGCGGATTTTACACCGCCGTTAGCCAGAACCATGGCAACTACGATAGAGAAAATACCTACCAGAAGGGATACATACTGTCCGATCTTGGTCTGTTTCTCAAAGCTCAGCTCTTTTTTGGAGAGACGTGCCTGGATATCCAGAGTCCAGCTTGATGCCACGGAGTTCAGTCCGGTGGACAATGTGGACTGCGCTGCTGCATAGATAGCTGCCAGAAGCAGACCGGTAATACCAACAGGAAGCTCAAATGCGATCCAGGATGCGAAGATCTGGTCCTGCTGTGCTGCCGGAGGAAGCTGGTTGCCCTGTACCTGATAGAATACATATAAACCGGTACCGATCAGGTAGAATACAGTTGCAATGAAGATAGACAGACCACCGTTTGTCAGCATCATCTTGTTCAGTTTCTTTGTATCTGTAGTTGTTGTAAAACGCTGTACAATATCCTGGCTGGATACATAGGAGCCCATGGTATTGAATCCGGCACCTACGATCATCAGGAACACACTGTCTTTTAAAATGTTTGCATTGAAGATCGGCTGGTCAACTGCCAGGAACTTATGTCCTGCTGACATTTCATGGAAGATAGCTCCGATACCGCCGTCCAGATGGGCGATCAGGAAGATCAAACCAAAGGTTACACCAACCAGAAGTACGGACCCCTGGATAAAGTCTGTCCAGAGTACGGATTTCAGACCGCCTGTGTAGGAGTAAATAATTGCTATGATACCCATGATGATGATCAGGATATTTACGTTGATTCCCATGAGGCTGGATAATACCATACATGGCAGATACATGATGATGGACATACGGCCAACCTGATAAATGATGAACATGACCGCGCCCAGGACACGCAGCCCTTTGCTGTTAAAGCGCAGCTCCAGATAATGATAAGCCGTATCAATATCCAGCTTGCTGTAAATAGGCAGGAAAAATTTGATCGTAAGCGGAATTGCCAGCAGCATACCTAACTGTGCAAACCACATGATCCATGTTCCCGCATATGAGTTGCCTGCCAGTGACAGGAATGAAATAGGACTCAGCAGTGTTGCGAAAATAGATACGGATGTAACCCACCACGGTACAGTTCCGTCACTCTTAAAGTATTCTTTTCCCTTCATTTCCTTTTTAGCAAAATGAAGACCGGCAAATAAAACGGCTGCCAGGTAAACGATCAAAATAGCCAAATCAATATAAGTAAAACCTTGCATCTGTTACCTCCCTCTAATCTCTTCGTTCTGTATTTCTACTTTTCCCTTTAATATCGTATAGTTATGCCAGGTATCTTTCCTTCGCAGCTTTTACCATCTCAGCAGCCTCATGCGCGATCGCTTTGTCTGCTTCCTGAAGGTTTTCCAGCGGCTCACGGACACCACCGATATTCACGTTGTCGTTTGTGCGCAGGATTTCTTTTGCTACCGCATACATATTTGCACGGCTTGAGCACATTTTGTAGATGATCTCATTGATGGCATACTGTAATTCGCAGGCTTTCTTCTTTTCTCCTGCTTCTACCAGGTCATTCAGTTTCAGGAACAGCTCCGGCATAACACCATAGGTTCCGCCGATACCGCCGTCAGCGCCGATCGCACGTCCTGCTACGAACTGCTCATCCGGACCGTTGAATACAACGAAGTCATCTTTTGCAGCCAGACCTGCTGATTTGAACATCTGGATATCCTGTGTAGGCATGGAAGAGTTCTTTACAGCAATAACTCTCGGGTTCTTCATCATCTCAGCAAACAGGCTCATAGTCAGAGCTGTACCTGCAAGCTGCGGAATATTGTAGATAACAAAATCTGTGTTTGGTGCCGCTTCACTGATTGCATTCCAGTAAGCTGCAATGGAGTATTCCGGCAGACGGAAGTAGATAGGAGGAATGGACGCGATTGCATCTACGCCAACACTCTCTGAGTGTTTTGCAAGCTCCACACTGTCCTTTGTGTTATTACATGCCACATGGTTGATAACTGTCAGTTTTCCCTTTGCAACTGCCATTACGTTTTCAATGATAAGCTTTCTCTCCTCAACGCTCTGGTAGATACACTCTCCTGAAGAACCGTTGACATAGACACCCTTTACGCCTTTGTCAATAAAATGCTGTGTGAGGGCCTGTACACGCTCTCCGCTCACATTGCCTTCCTCATCATAACATGCATAAAATGCCGGGATAATTCCTCTGTACTTATCTAATTTACTCATTGCTGTGACTCCTTTCATCTTCCTCTTAAATTTACTTTTCCAGGGTTGCCATCACATCTGTAAAGGATTTTGTGATCAGTTGGGGACGTGTAATGATAGAACCTACTACCACGCTGTAACATCCCAGTTCAATCACACGTTTTGCCTTTTCCGGTGTGTTGATGTTGCCTTCTGCGATCACATGATGTTTTACTTTGCTCAAAATTGTGCGGATGATCTCAAAATCATTCTCCTCTATCCGGTCACCTTTGCTGTGCTCTGTGTAGCCAACCAGTGTCGTACCAATGAAGTCAAATCCAAGCTCGTCTGCGTGAAGCGCTTCCTCCACGGTGGAGCAGTCTGCCATCAGAAGCTGCTCAGGATACTTCTTTCTGATCTCCGCATAAAATTCATCCAAAGTAACATTTCCCGGCCTCAGATCTTTTGTGGCGTCAATGGCAATGATCTCCGGCTTTACCTCCATCAATTCATCAACTTCCTTCATGGTAGGTGTGATATAAACTTTGCTGTCATCATAGTCCCGTTTCACGATTCCGATAACAGGAAGATCCACATTCTTCTGGATTTCTGCTATATCCTCCTTTGTGTTTGCACGAATTCCCATGGCCCCGCCTTCTTTTGCTGCTCTGGCCATTCTTCCCATGATAAAAGAAGAATGCAGGGGTTCATGAGGGAGTGCCTGGCAGGATACGATCAAATGTCCCTTAAGCTTCTCTAAACGCTGATTCATAACTCTCTCCTTTCCGCATCTCGGCTTCTGAATTGCTGCCTTCGCTTTGATTTCAGTATAGCATTTATGAAATTTTTTTCAATATTTTTTACGATTCAGAAAAACCTTTCATATCAAATATCAACTTGCACAAATTTCAGCGGTATAAAACCCTCAATTTTTATTGATATTGACGTTTTATGAAAGTTCTTTCAGTTTAGCCTCCATACATTGAATTAACTTGTAATGGGAATTATAATAGAAGCATGGAAATTGGCTAACATCACATATTTTCCCAAAGAAATGCAAAAAAATACAAGGACAGGGAAGGTATCATGTGATAGAGTAAAAACAGAAAAGGAGTGAAACCAGATGATTATTAAAAATGGATTCGTATTTCAGGAAAACGGTACCTTTGAAAAAAAAGATCTGTATGTAGAGAACGGAAAAATCGTCTCTTCTATAGAAGAAGTGACAGATACTGCAGAGATTGACGCCCAGGGCATGAAAGTGCTTCCCGGCGCTGTAGATGTTCACAGCCACGGAGCATTCGGACACGATTTCTCAGATGCGGACGTGGAGGGACTTAAAACGATCCTGCGCTATGAGAGATCCCACGGTGTGACTTCCTACTGCCCCACCTCCATGACACTGCCCAAGGAGCAGCTCCTGGATATCTTCGCTACCGCTGTAAAAGCCGGAGATGACAAGGATCAGGCAAGGATCGTGGGAATCAACATGGAGGGACCGTTCATTGACCCGGATAAAAAAGGAGCACATGTGGAACGGCATATCCGCAAACCCGATATCGGATTTTTCCGTGAATGCAACGAAAAAAGCGGCCGTCTCATAAAACTTGTGACACTTGCACCGAATATGGAAGGCGCCGATGAATTTATAGAAGAACTGAAAGATGAAGTTAAAATATCCATCGGCCACACCATGGCCGGCTATGATACCGCACTGGCTGCAATGAAAAAAGGCGCGAACCACGTAACACATCTGTTCAACGCCATGCCGCCCTTCGCCCACCGCGACCCGGGTGTTGTAGGAGCTGCCGCAGACGCTGAGAACTGCATGGTAGAGCTGATCTGCGATGGTATTCATATCCATCCGAGTGTTGTGAGAAATACTTTCCGCATGTTTGGCAGCGAAAGAGTTATTCTTATCAGTGATTCCATGATGGCAACCGGTATGGATAACGGCACATACGAACTTGGCGGACAGGAAGTCACCATGAACAACAGGAAAGCAACACTGGCCAACGGAACCATTGCAGGCTCCGCCACCAACCTGTTCGACTGCATGAAGATTGCCATGGAATTCGGCATTCCCGAGGCAGACGCCATCTTCGCTGCCACAAGAAACCCGGCTAAGAGCATTGGGGTATATGACAGGGTTGGTTCCCTTACGCCCGGAAAAGAGGCGGATATTCTGCTGGTGGATGATGACTACAACTTGAAGAAAGTATTATAAAAACAGATATAAAGATTCAGTCGGTTGAATTAAATGTGCAGACCTGACTGAACAGTTACGAAAAGATTTCATAGAAAACTCCCGAAAAGCAAAATCTGCTTACCGGGAGTTTTTTATTAGCTTCTATATATTTATACACACGTATATGCACCATCCACAACCACATCACTGCCGGATGTATAACCGGAAGCATTACCGGCCAGGTATAAGACAGCCGGGACAAGCTCTTCAGGTTTTCCCATTCTGTGCATGGGAATCAGAGGCATCCAGGCATCCTTTAGTTCTTTTGGCGTGTCAACCGACATGGGGGTTGCTATATAACCGGGACTCAGGCTGTTGACCCTTATATGATGGTCTGCCCACTCCACCGCCAGGGAACGGGTCATATGGATCACCGCTGCCTTGGATGCATTATAGGAACACTGCCACTGAGGGATATTCACGATACTGCCTGACATAGAAGCCATATTTATAATGCTGCCGTGTATGTCATTTTCTATCATGATTTTTCCTGCTGCCCTTGCAACAATATATTCCCCTGTGAGATTTACATCCACAACCTGTCTGAATTCTTCTACAGTTGCCTCCAGGGTATCTTTGTGCAGACAGACCCCGGCATTATTGAAAACGATATCTACGGAACCGGACCGCTCCATAATCACCTGAAATGCCTGCTTTACACTTTCCTCCACAGTGACATCTGTTTTGATAAAATACCCGCAGCCTCCTGCGTCAGAAATCTTCTGAAGCGTCTCGTCCGCCTGACTTCTGGATAATATGACGACCTCTGCTCCTGCTCTGGCCAGCCCTTCTGCCACAACCTGGCCAATTCCCCGGCTTCCGCCTGTCACAACAGCTACTTTTCCCTTTAATCCGAATATTTCGTCCAAATACACCTTACAAACCTCCCTCTGAATGCAATATTTTTTTAATAAGGTATTTCCGTTTCCTGCCCGGTCATCTCAACCTTGCCTTCCCATATATTGTCATCTGTAAGTCTTCTGCTGACCTCATCCGGCTGACTTCCTCCAATATAAACATCAAATACCCCTGGCTCCAGCACACACGTTCCATTTTTCCGTATGACTGCCAGATCTCTGGCCCTGATGCAGATCGGAACACTCTTTTCCTCGCCGCTTTCCAGCATAACTCTTTTAAAGAATACTAACTGCCGCTTCGGTACTTCCACACTTGCCTCTTCATCATGTATATAGACCTGCACCACAGTTTCACCGGAACGCATACCTGTGTTTTTGACAACTGTTTCAAAATAAATATCCTGACCCACAGAAATCTTTTGCGGAATATCAACCGGTCTATATGAAAATTCTGTGTAACTCAGTCCATATCCAAATGGATACATAGGTTCCTTTTCCGAAAATCTGTATGTACGGCCCTTCATGTCATAACTTTCAAAAGGCGGCAGATCCTCTGCACTTTTTACTACGGTTACCGGCAGGCGGCCCGACGGATTATAATTTCCGAACAAAATATCCGCAACAGCGCTTCCGCCCTCCTCACCGGGATACCATACTTCCAGCACAGCATCTGCCAATGTCTCCTCTTTTGGTATACTGAGCGGACTTCCATTGCACAGAACAAGAATCACAGGTTTTCCCTCCCCTGCAACAGCCCTGACTAATTCAGCCTGTCTGCCCGGAAGTCCAAGATGCTCCCTGTCACACTGGACAGCACCTTCCTCCCCCTCTTCTCCTTCCAGTACAGGAGACAGCCCAAGACAAAGCACCGAAATATCACTTCTTCTTGCCGCAAGCACCGCTTCCGGAATCAAATCCGTCTCACACAGAGTCCTGTACTCTTTTTTGTAAAGATCACATCCCTCGGCATAAATAATATCAACCCCGCGTTTTTCAGCCTCCTCCTGCATTCCTCTTAACAATGTTGTATACTTAGATGGTGTACCTGAATAGTTTCCCAATAACACATCTCTGGAATCAGCATTCGGTCCAATGACTGCAATTGTTTTATATTTATTTTCCAACGGAAGTATCTTTTCTTTGTTTTTTAGAAGAACCGCAGATTTTTCCGCTGCCTCTTTGGCAAGCCTCCGAAACTCTGCACAGTCCACTACGTCATCACTGATTTTATTAAAAGGAACAGCCTCTGCAGAATCGAACATTCCCAGACGGATTCTCTCCTCCAACAGCCGCTGAACAGATATGTCAATATCTTCCTCTTTTACAAGCCCCTGATCAACAGCTTCTGTCAAAAATAAAAAGGTAGTTCCTCCGTTTTGGTCACACCCATGATTAAATGCCATAGCAGCCGATTCAACCGGTGTTGCAGTTATCTTATGGTGCAGATGAAAATCATCAATAGCAAAACTGTCTGACACTACATATCCCTTAAATCCCAGCTCATCCCTCAATATATCCTTCAGCAGATATGTACTGCCTGAGCATGGTGCCCCGTTTACCCTGTTATATGCGCCCATCACACATGCCACATCTGCCTCTCTGATACATCTTGCAAATGCATACAGATATGTTTCCCTGAACTGCTTCTCATCTATTTTTACATCTATTTTTACATCTATTTCATGTCTCAGTTCATCCGGCCCGCTGTGCACAACATAATGTTTTACATTTGCATCCGCCTTGCGGTACTTTTCATCCTCTCCCTGTATTCCCCGTATAAATGCGATTCCAAGTTCAGCCGTAAGGAATGGATCTTCCCCGTATGTCTCCTGTCCTCTTCCCCACCTTGGGTCCCTGAAAATATTAATATTAGGAGCATATTCCGTGATGCCTTTGTAAATAGAATTATCCCCAATACTCTGATATGCGTTATATTTTCCTCTTATCTCGTCTGAAATCGCTTCTGCCACCCTCTTCAGGAACTCTGCATCAAACATTGCCGCCAATCCAATGGCCTGAGGAAACACCGTTGCAGTGCCGCACCGGGCCACACCATGCAGACATTCATTCCACCAATGATACGCCGGAATACCCAGACGCTCAATAGCTGCGCTTTTATATACAAGCTGTGAAACCTTCTCTTCCAGGGTCATCTGCTTAATCGTCTCTGCTGCCCGCTCTTCTACAGGCAGATCCATATTAAATAAAGGATTCATTTTCTCCCTCCTTTTCATCCCTTCACGGCTCCTGAAGTCATTCCTTCTATCACCTGCTTATTAAAAATAGAAAATATTATGATACTCGGCAAAACTGTGATTGCCACAGCCGCAAACATGGCAACATAATTTGTGGAATACTGTCCCTTAAATGAATTCAGTCCAATCGGAAGTGTCATTTTACTCTGGTCATTGAGGAATACCAGGGCATAATTCAGTTCATTCCACATGGAAACAAATGTATAAATAGCAACCGTAGCGATGGACGGCTTTGCTATGGGAATCGTTATGCGCAGAAATAAGGTTCTCATGCTCGCCCCGTCTATGATTGCGGATTCTTCTATCTCCGTTGGAAAGCTCTTTAAAAATCCAGTCATGATAAAAATTGCTATGGGCATTCCGCTTGTTGTATAAGGAATGATCAAAGACAAATGTGAATTAATGATACCCGCCTTTGAAAACATTAAAAAAAGCGGAATCAAAGTAGAATGTATCGGTATCATCATCCCAACTAAAAAGACCATCATGGCAGTATTGGACAATTTCCATTTCAGCCTGGTAAGCGCAAATGCCGCTGTTGTACTCAGCAGCAGGCATAGAAAAAGAGCTGACACGCATACAATAATAGAATTCATAAAATACTGTCCGATATTCGCCTGTTTCCATGCATATATATAATTTTCAAAATTAATACTGCCCGGCAGTGCCCAGGGATTCTCAAACAGCTCACTGTTTGTCTTGAATGAATTATAGAACACCCAAATCAGCGGAAATATAAAAATAAGGGTAACTCCTGTCAGAACCACATATTTAAAAACATTTGACACCTTTCTCATACGTTCACCCTCTCTCCAACTCTATTCTATATTTTCCTCTGAACGCTTAAACACTCCATTCAGTATTACGGTTACCAGCACACACATTATCATCAGAACTACTGACATCGCACTTCCATATCCGAACTGCATCCCCTTAAAGGATCTTGTATACATATGAGATGCGATAACCTCTGAAGCATGATTTGGTCCCCCTCCGGTCATGACAAAAACAATATCGAATATTCTAAGAGACCCTGTAGCTACCAGAACCGTATCAATTTTAAGTATAGGTACGATTAATGGAAATGTAATTTTACAGAATGCCTGCCAGGATGTAGCCCCGTCAATTTCTGCTGACTCCAGCACAGAGGAAGAAATATTCTGCATGGCGCAGAGATAAATGATCATATGATAACCAATATACTGCCAGCTGGCAGCAATGATGACGCATACCAGTGCTGTTCCCGACTCTCCCAGCCAGACGTGTGTAAAAGAATCCAGCCCCACAAATCTGAGAATAGAATTGATAAGACCGAACTCAGGATGCAGTATAAAAATCCACAGAATGCCGATTGCCGCTGTAGAGATCATATTCGGAACAAAAAAAGCCACTTTAAAAAAGTTCCTCCCTCTTCTGATCTTTGTAAGCAGATACGCCAGTAAGATCGAACAGGGAACCTGTATCAGCAGACACAATACCGTAGCTGTCAATGTATGTATGACTGCGTCCTGGAATATTTTATCTGTTGTAAAAAGCTGTATATAGTTTTTAAATCCTATAAAGCCGTTTAAGCCTGCCACATCCCAGTCCGCAAAACTGAGAACTGCTGAACATAGCAGGGGAAATGTTGCGATCATAAGGTAGCAGAACAGAGCCGGCAGTATGAAGAGGCATATTGTCCCTTTATTTTTTCTGAGTTTTTCCATCAATCCCCCTCCTTTTTATCTAAGAGGCTGCCCTGCCGCTTTGACATGACAGCCTCCTGCACAGATTTTATTTCTCATAATTCTCGTCAAAGAACTGCTGGAAATTCTCAAACGCTTCCTGTGGATCATTACCAGCCATAATTCCCTGTACTGTGTTGTTGTATTCATTACCCACTACGGAACCAAGTGCCACATCATAGAATACAAACAATCCCGTCATATCAGAGTGCAGTTTCATAATCTGTGAGGCAATCGGGCCCACGTTGCTCAAATCCAGCTTCTCTGCATTGATGGTTGTAAGAGTACCTGCGTCTGCCATCTTCTGCATATATTTTGTCTGTGTATAAAATTTGATGAATTCAACTGCCGCATCCTTATTCTCACAGCGCTCACTTACAACCAGGCACCTGTCAGCCTGTCCAAGCCAGTTATTTTCATCTCCTTTTCCGCCTTCCACTGTAGGACATTTTGCAAGTACGACCTTGTCCTTTACTGCAGAATCATCCGCCTCAAAATTACTGATACAATAACTGGACCAGATAAAAGAAGCTGCCTTACCTGATTTAAACTGCTCCACTGCTTCCTCAGGGGTCATACCCGCATATCCATCCGGAACCAGCTTTTCGTCGGCCATTTCCTGTAATAGGGATGCTGCCTTTACAAAAGATTCGTCTGTCCATTTACCGCTGCCGTCCAGAACCTTATCAAAAGGCTCATTACCGCCTATTCTGTTTGCCAATATCTCACTGTGTGACGCGGAAGGCCAGGCTGTGCTGTTCCCAAAAGCCATTGGTATAATATCTTCACCTGAATCACGTATCGTCTTCAGCCCTTCTATAAATTCCTCATGCGTCTTAGGAATGGGCAGATTAAACTTATCGTAGATTTCCTTGTTATAGTAAGCCACCTGTGTGGACAATACTGTTGGGATGGCATATATTTCCCCATCATATGTGACATGTTCCATTACACTCTCCAGAAACTGGTTCTTCCATTCCGGGTCGCTGTCAAGTGCCTCCTGGAGTGAATATACTTTTCCTGCCTTTACATACGGTTCAAGATAGCCGGCTGACCATGACATGAACAGATCAGGTGCATTATTGGCAGCCATCAAAGTCGGAAGCTTTGTCTTTGTCTGCTCACTGGGCAAATATTCCGGTACAACTTTGATCTTACCTTCATGCTCCTTATTGAAATCATCAATGATATCATGGAGCACAACTTCTGTTGCTTCACCGGTTCCCCCATCCCATGCCATGATACTGAGCTCCACCGGTTTGCTTTCAGATTCCTTTGATTCCTTTGCTTCCGTTTTTTCGTTTCCCTCTTCACCTTTTTGATCATCTGATCCGCATGCCCCCAAAGAAAATGCCAAAACCGCAGACATCAGTATGGTAAACACCTTTTTCTTCATAATCTTCTCCTCCAAATCTTTTTCTTAACATTGGTACCATTTGTTAAATATATTATATAAAACAGGCATTGTTCTTTCTATTCATATTTCGAAGCAAAATGTTTGTATTTCTGTATATTTTGACATTATAATTTTATCCACCTCATAGTTTTACTTACATTTATATTATAATTACCTTTATTTACCGGTTTATTTTATGCTTTTTTACTATTTCAGGTGTTGTTTTTTGTCATTTTTAATCATATAATAGACATACATTGGATTTGTAATTATCTTCCAGACTTTACGCTTTAATGCAGAGGTGAACACATGATAAATATGCTTATTGTAGATGATGAATTATTAATGAGAAGAGGTCTTTCCTTCATCCCGTGGGAAAAAGCAGGTGTCTGTCTGATTGGTACAGCCTCCAGCGGTATGGAAGCATTAGAATTTATAAAAGAAAAAAAGGTACAGATACTTTTTACCGACATACAGATGCCGGATATCAACGGACTTGAATTGATCCGTGCTGCCAATCTGTTAGACCCCTCAATCCAGAGCGTACTTTTAACCGGTCATAATAATTTTAACTACGCAAAGGAAGCCATATCTCTTCATGTCTATGATTATATTTTAAAACCCTGTGACCCTGATGAGGTCCTGGAGATAATAGGCAGACTGGCTCAAAAAATTGAGGAAGAAAATCAGTATAAACAAATCAATGCAGATACTATTTCTGAAATTCAAAAACAGACACTTCAGAATACCCTTCTGCATATCTATACAAATCAAAATATCACCGGCAGTGAACTCCAGATACTGAAATCTTCCGGATTTTTCAACAATGGTATATATCTGGCTGCTCAGGGAGTATATAATTCCACCGATGCCGGGAAAATTGAATTGTTTTTTAAGAATCAGGATAACTCCTGTTTTTCTTTTGTTTATTTTTATCCTGCAAATAATAAAATCATTATCTTAATAAAAAGCAGTGAGCCCGAAGCCGCTGCAGAAGAACATGCTGCATCCTGGCTTCGTTCCCTGCAGGAAAAGCTTTTACAGGAATACGGCTGTACTATTTATATTGGTATGGGTAAAACGGCGTCATCCTTTCAGGATTTAACAGATATCTACAGGACTGCCACAGAATCCGCTGATTTATTCTTTTCGCATTCTGAGACAGAATTTATCTCTTATAACTCTGTCTGCGGCATATTAAATCAGGAAAGCAGTGAAAATATCTGTCATAAAATCCTATCCCAGCTGGAACAGCGTAATTACACCCTTATACAGGAATCCCTGGACGAACTGTCAGACTTCTATAAAGCTACATGGAACACTGCTGCCAGAATCCGTCTTACTATGATCGACCTCTGTCTTCTCGCTTCCAGCTTAGTTGCCCAAAAGAAAAATGAAGCATTTTCAGGTCTGACAGCAGAACAGCTTTTATCCATTAATCAGGCCGGTTCCCTGTCCGCTCTCATTAGCGGGACACTGAAGATACTCACCCACTGTATTGATGACCTGAACGGCACATCAGATACAGCATACCACCATATTGTAAAAGACTGTTTATCCTTTATAGAGACACACTACGCAGAAGATATCAATATAACAAAAGCTGCACTGGAAATCCATGTAAATGCTGACTATCTGGCACGTATATTAAAAAAGGAGTACGGCCTTCCCTTCAGCCAGATCTTAACAAATATCCGTCTGGAAAAAGCCTGTACTCTTTTATGTGATATGGACTTGTCTATCAGTGAAGTGTCCTGTCAGACAGGGTTCCGTGATTTCAGATACTTTGGGCAGGTATTTAAAAACCGTTATAAAATGACGCCAAGAGAATATAGGAAAACAGTGAAGAAAAAACCTGCAGATTAAACAGGAATTAGATGGAGATACCTATGAAGTGTAAAATATCAAAACGTTTGAAATCATTCCGGGACAGCATCTATCGAATCTCTGTACAGCATCTGGTCGCAGCCCTGCTGATCCTGCTGATCACGGTTTCCACGCTTGCCATAACCGGAATCAGTTATACCCTTTCCGAACAGATCATCAGTAAAAAAAATTCCAAATACTGCATTGATATTTTAAATGAAATCAGTACCAACATACATACAAAGTTAAAAGAAGTAGACAGCCTGACAACCTATATCTGTTATAATGAGACGGTACAGTCCCAGATAAATAAAATGAACCATGCCAGGGGTGACAGTTTTTTATACGAAAAGAAAATCCTGGAAAAAGAGCTGATCAATATGACGGTAGCCAATGAATCCCTAAAGGAAATGACTATTATGACAAGCAGCGGACAATCCGCCTGGATATCCCAGCCTTATCCGGAATTTACATCTGCCTCCCCCATTCTTGATACACTCTATAGCCAGCAGGGAAGTCTCTGCTGGATAACCCTGGATAAAGAAGATACTCCCACAATAATAGCCGGCCGTACGATCAATGATTTGGGTGTACAGAAAATCATCGGTTATTTCCTCGTCCGCTTTGATGATAAACTTTTGACTGATATTCTGGAACAAAAAGAATATTTTAAAGACGGCAGCCTCTGTATCGTGGATGGCAAAGGCACCATTCTGTCCAGCAATCAGCCCGGAGAAAGAGGTAAGATGTATCCCTCTTTTCATCTGCTCACCGAAGCTACCGTAAGCAAAAAATTAGATGACTCCCAGGAATGGCTCACCTCCTGTATCATCCCCGGCTCAGAATGGAGACTTGTAAGCACAATCCCCAATATTTCCTATGAAAAAGAGATCATATGGCTTAGGGGATGTGTTATCATAATAGCCCTTGCCATGATCATAGTTGCAATCTTTATCTCCATTGCCATAACCAGACAATTATTTTTACCTCTGGACAAACTCTGCCAGATGATGAAATCTGTCGGTAAGGGTGACTTTAATGTATCCAAACCCGCTTATTATCAAAACGATATTGGGGTTCTGTATGATTATTTCATTGATATGGTAAAAGAAGTCCGGAATTTGATACAAACAACCAACCAACAGCAGCTCCTGCTGCAGAAAACAGAATTGAATTCCCTCCGGATGCAGATCAATCCGCATTTTATCTATAACACTCTGGAATCCATAAAATGGATTGCCTATATGAATGACAACAAAGAGATTGTCATTATGGTGAAAGCACTGGGTGATTTTATGAGAAGTAACATAAGCGGTCCTGAATTTATCACAATAGAAAAAGAGCTTGAGAATATCCACTGCTATCTAACCATACAAAAATTCAGATACAATGACAAGCTTGATGTCCGGATCGATATTCCCCCAGACCTGTACCATGCAAAAATCCCAAAGCTTCTTATACAGCCCCTCATAGAGAATTCTATTGTCCATGGTCTGGAACAAAAGGCCGGAGATGGGAAGATCATAATAAAAGGCATCCGTGAACAGGAGGATGTCATAATAGATATTATAGATAACGGTATAGGATTCTCAAAATTATCTCTCGAGAACCTGGACCTCGATTTTATCTCTCCTGAGGATACAAGAAAGAATGGCGGCCTTGGCATGAAAAATGTACATCAGCGTATTAAAATGTATTATGGCGAGTCCTATGGACTTAGTGTTACAAGCGAATATGGGATCAGGACCTGCGTCAGGATACGGATTCCGTACCAGGAATTATAAAATAAACGCACAGAAGGCAGCGGTTCTCCGCTGCCTTCCTTCTTTTGTCATCCCTGCACCTTTTCCCCGCAGAAATCACACTTTTTCACACTTCCCCTGTTCACTCTATTCAAAGCCCCGCAGTTCCTGCACTCCACAGTGATCATGGAAGTATTTCCCATACTGCTCATATCCTGTCCGTATACGTTCTTCCGGTTCTGGAAAATAAATTTCCCGGAGGAGGCATCATAGTAAGCGCCCTTTATGTAGCCTTTTCTCAGCATCTTTCTCAATCTTTTCGCAACCGCAGGCGCAGGTACTCCTGTTCTGAAAGACAGGTTCTTTACTGAACCCTCCGGATCAGAGGAGAGAATAGGGATATACTCCCTCAGTTCATGGATCAGCTTAAAGCGCAGAATGCCGTTTATAAACGCTGCTGCTGCTATTGCAGCCAATATATACAGTATTATAACAATATCCAGCTCCGTCTGTCCGTCCCCGGTACTGTACAGTGCAGTTGCACCAAAGACAAATCCCCCGGCAAAACCTCCTGCCACCTCCAGAACTCCTACCATCTGATTAAAGATAACTGCCCCTCTGACATATACAATGTCCTGTTTTTCTTCCATCCCCGATCCTCCTGGTATCTGTTTATTATTATCTATCCCAATAATTTGAGCTTGTCCTTCCTCGAAAGCCGTTTTATCTCCCACTCTCTGCGCATGGCCTCCTCCTTCGTCACAAATGACTCGTAGTAGGCCAGCTCAACGGGAAGTCTGGACTTTGTGTATTTTGCCCCTTTTCCGGCGTTGTGGCATTTGATACGTCTCTCCAGGTCATTGGTCCACCCGGTGTACAGAGTGCCGTCGCCGCATTTCAGGATGTAAGTATAATTCATGATAATTTCCTGACCTGCCTTCTATGTAATGGCACCGCACCTGCCAATGGCAAATACGGCACCTCTATTTCAAAGCTGCCGATGAAAAAAAGTATTTTTCCCATTTGCGGAAATTCGGATAATTCCGCAGAGGAACAGTGATACACTGTTCTTTTATTAACCCTGTAGAAATATAATCGGCTGCGGATTTTCTTTTCCGCATAGTTTATTATACTCTAAAGCCTCGTAAATGTGAATACAGGGACTGCCAAACCGGCAGTCCCTGTAAAAAGAATGTTACTGTTCACTGTGTGAACAGTGACAAAAGAATCTCTGATATGCTGTTATTTCAAAAGATATACATTAGTGAAATACACACCAAGGTTATTTCCGCGATTATGGTCATTGACAAAGACATCAATATGATTTCCTTTAATCGCACCGCCGCAGTCAGATGCGGTAAATATATGTCCGTTAATAATAACTCTTGTTCCGTAAGGAATAATTGTCGGGTCAACTGCTATGGTATCACCCTCCACGAGAGGTGCCCCTGTGGATGTGACGCCTGCCCACTGATCATTACAGCATGCACCGCCGCAGTAATGTGTAATCTTATAGGTACCCAGGCATTCACCGTACTGGTCTGAAGTTGCATTGATCTCATCAATATCGCTTCCGTAGAATCCGTATGTATCATCCAGAACTCTGGTTGCCCAAACTGCATTCGCAGTATTTACATTACCTACTATGATTCCCACACGGCTGTTGGCTGCTTCCACAGTCATTCCGTCACCTGCATACATAACTACATGGTAAATCTCGCTTCCGTTGGAATAGAAGATCAAATCGCCGGGCTGTGCTTCGTCAACCGGTATCTGTGTACCGTAATAAGCCTGGTCCTCCGCAACTCTCGGAAGGTCATAACCATACTGCGCGTAAATACTCTGAACAAAACCGGAGCAGTCCGCACCGTCTGTGAGGCTGGTACCGCCCCACACATAAGGATTGCCTACGAACTGGGATGCGAATTCCAGAATAGACTGTCTCAGTGCACCACCGGGAACTCCGCCCTTTGTAGACGTGATCGTGTAGTAGCATGCACTGTTTTCTTCCGGTTTTACCAGCTCTGAAGCTGTCTCCAGATTCTCTTCCCCGTGCTCTTCTATAAATTTGTTCGCCTCTTCGTCAAGATAAAGAGAAGTTTTCTTGATAAATCCTCTTACATCTCCGGACTCTACATATACCCAATCCTTGTCTTTGTCGGCAAGAATGTAACATATATTATCCAGATTCAGGTTGCCGATGACGCGGCTCTTATCGTTCTGTGATTCATGAATGGTTCCAAGTAAAGATTTGCATACTGCATAATCTTTTGAAACAACTGTTGTCCTGACAGTTGTCTTTGTATAAAGAAATGCTTTATTTTCCAGCGGCGAAATTAATTCTTTTGCTACTTTAAATTCTTCAACAGTTACCTTTTTCTCAGCTGTCTTATTCTTCTCTTCAGCTTCCTGCTTTTCTTTTGCTTTTGCATCTGCTATATTCTGTGCTTCCTCACCTGTTAAAAGCTTTGATTTCAGCACAAAACCTCTGACTGTTCCTGATTCTATGTATACCCATGTTCCATCGTCTGTGTCAATATTCTGCTCTTCCTCTTCACTTCCAAGATGGAGTTTTAATCCATCATTGCTGAGAAGGTAGCAGACACCATCTTTATCCAGTGTTCCGATCACTCTTGCCTGTTCGGATTTCTCCTCATAGACATTCAGATTCTCCAGAGCAAATGCATAAACTTTTCGGATTGTACGGAAACGGAAATTCTCCTTGATGTCCGGCATAACAAAATTCTGCTGGCTGTCTATTAGATTATCGCTTGCCTCCGCATCCTGTGCCGGTTCTTCTGCAGGTGCCTCAGGCTCCACCGGTGCTTCTGCTGGCGGCTGCTCAGGCTCCGTCGGGGTATCCGGGGTAACAGGAGTATCCGGGGTATTGGGATCGTCCGGGATATCCGGGGTATCCGGGTCCGGATTGTCCGGGGTATCCGGTTTGTCTGGGTCCGGTTTGTCCGGAGTATCCGGGTTTTCTGGATCGGGATTGTCCGGGGTATCCGGGTTTTCTGGATCGGGATTGTCCGGGGTATCCGGGTTTTCTGGGTCTGGATTGTCCGGGGTATCCGGGTTTTCTGGATCGGGATTGTCCGGGGTATCCGGGTTTTCTGGGTCTGGATTGTCCGGATTGTCCGGATTATCCGGGTTCTCTGGGTTCTCAGGATCATTCGGATCTGGATTGTCTGGGTTCTCGGGATTCGCCGGATCTTTCGGTTTTTCAGTTTTTTCCTGATCTTTTATACTTGCAGAATCCACATCCTCAGGCGTTTCAATTGTATTCGTTCCAACCTTTGTCATATCGCTGGCCAAAACAGCGGATGGTGTTACCATTGTCAGCACCACTGTCACTGCCACGACTCTGCTCAATCTTTTTAAATGCATAGAACTCCTTCCATTCCGTCTTATTCCTGCTGCAAAAAAGCATAAATTTCCTTATACTTTGTATTTTCCCACCATTCTTTTCCAATGTCAACAGCAAAATAAAAATTCACTAAAAATTCAAACAAACTGATAAAAAATTTACATTGTATACAAATTCTCTTCTCTTACTTTAAAATATATCATTTTTGAGGTTTCACAAAGCATTACCATATGCCTTTTTTTATTTTTATTTCTATGTAAATGAAATATTTTTCAATCCGCATACCAATTTTTCTCCTCACAGCGCAATCTCTCTTCAAAAAACCCGGAACCAAAAAAAACCATTTCAAAACAGATAATCTGCTTTGAAATGGTTTTTACTTTTTACGGCAGGTACTGGATAGGATCCAGCGGGCTTCCGTCTTTCTTCAGTTCAAAATAAAGGTTCGCACCCTCTTTTGTATAATATTTTGTAGGCTCATTGACATAGCCAAGTGTTGCTCCGGCCTCTACATACTGCTCCGGCTGGAAAGCTACATCTTTTAACTGGCCGTAAACTGCCTGGTATCCATTGCCCAGGTCAACCGTTACGGTTGTTCCTGTCTCAACGCTCTCCTCAACAGAGACTACCTGTCCGTTCGCAACGGATGCAACCGGTGTATCGACCTCTGAGGAGATTGCGATTGCAGGGCTGTATTTATATTCGTTCAGAGTGGGGAAATAAACAGTGTGTTCCATATCATAGTCAATGACTACCTGTCCGCTTACCGGCCACTCCATAAGAGAGCTCTCTGTAAAGTTCACATCCGGAGCCATTGCTGCTGCCTGGTTGTCCACCTCTGCAGATGCATCCTGCGTATCAGCTTCCGGCTGCGTATTCTCTGCTGCGGAAGCGTCTGCGGATTCATTCTGCTCTTCTGCAGGCTCCTGCACTGCTTCTGCCTGTGTATCTGCCTCTTCCGGCACTTCTCTGGTACCCTCAACCTGAGTGGTGTTGGCATCCTGGGATTCCTCCTCAGGTTTCTCCTCTGTTGTCATTGCCTCGTCAGAAGGATTCTCCTCATTCTTGACAAGTTCCTTTTCATTCGGTGTGCTCTTACTCCCGGACTGATATACAGCCGCACATGTTACTACTATGGCCAGCACTAAAAAACTGCTGAGAGCCACGCGGATTTTGTTTCTTTTACTCATATTCTTCACCTCAACCTATAGTGGAGCATCCGCCCCTTTTGTTTTCATCTATAGGATTGCCAGAATATGTGAACTTATACATAATTTTAAAATTCCACGCGGCTTCTCTTCAATTCCCTATCTCTTTTAATTTTAATTCAGGGAAAAAATAATTCAGGATTTCTTCATATTTTTTCTTCTTTCCTGCCATCTTCCGGGCTGTATACTGGCTCAGACCCACTCCGTGTCCAATCCCCTTACAGAGAAAACGCACCTCGTTCTCCAGTGTCTGAACCGTAAAACAGGAGGATGGAAGGTTCAGGATCTCTTTTAGCTTCTCCCCCTGGAATTCCTGGTTTCCCACATTGATTTCCAGTACATATCCTGCGCTGTCTGCATTTTTTATCTCGATCTCTCCTATATTTTCAATGGAAAATCCCGGATATGTCTTCTGTATCTGCTTCTTTAGATCCTCCAGGGAAAAATAGCATCCCTGTATGTAGGTAGAACTGTTGATATCTTCTGAAGTATCCACAGAAGGCGCATAGGAGTAGGCTTCCCCGAGAACCTCTGAGGCATCTCTGGTCTTCCCCTGGCTCAGCTCATGATAGGGAAGTTCCACCACATCCCCATCCTTCATAAGCACCTGATCTCTGGTATCTGCTGCTGCGTCCTGGAACTTCTGGAACTGCTCCAGGAACAAATCATCCATTTTTCTCCTTTTGAGTGCCTGGGACGCATTTTGAATCGTACCGGCTGCCGTTCCCTTTTTCCACTCCAGATAGAGATTATTCCTGGCAATGACTGTCTGGGCCTTTATGGCTTCGCGGGGCGCATCCCAGGATATCTGGGATGCAGTCACAGCCGGAATATAATCTTCCATATCGGATTCCCTGGATACAGGGCATGCTTTTCTCCCGCATATGATCACTGTCAAAAGATACGGCAGTAAAAACAACATGATAATTCCGGAAATCCCCGGACCTTTTCCTGCTTTCATACAAAACCCGGCTGATTTCTTTCTTTTATTATATGAATCGGCAATCTCGTCCCATGCCTCATTGCCTGATACTCTATTTTTTTATGATCAGCACAGGAATCGGAGGATTATTTTCCCTGTTATAGTATGTGCTCAAAATGACAACATATTTCCTGCTGTCCAAACGTTTCAGCATATCCAGAATCTTATCCCTCTCCTCAAAACCGGTATCACCTCCGCTGTAGATACACAGACTCATGACACCACCTTTTTTCAGCAGCTCCAGACCGCTTAAAATGGCCCTCAGACTGTTTTCCGGCTGTGTGGCAAGCATATGGTCACCGCCCGGCAGATATCCGAAATTAAAGAAAATACCGTCAACGGTTTCCTTCTGCTGATAAAGCCCCATATTGGTGTGGCTGTCCAGAATCAGACTCGCCCGCTCTCTGACACCGTTTTCCTCCAGCAGCTTTTCAGTGGCTTCCAGGGCCTGCTGCTGGATATCAAAGGCTGTCACATGTCCGGTCTTACCTGCCATCCTGCACAGAAAAAGTGTGTCATTTCCATTTCCCATGGTGGCATCAATATAGTTACCGCCGGTTACTGCCTGCATTTTAAAGCTCTCATGGCACCATTCCGTAATCTGATAAGATTTCATCTCTTTTACTTTGTGCTGGCTTCCAGAGCCTGTGCCAGGTCTTCGATAATATCATCCACATTTTCAATGCCCACAGACAGGCGGATCATTCCCGGAGAAACACCTGCTGCCACAAGCTGCTCATCATTTAACTGTCTGTGCGTATGACTTGCAGGATGCAGCACACTTGTTCTTGCATCTGCCACATGTGTCACAATAGCTGCCAGCTTCAGGCTGTCCATGAATTTGACTGCTGCTTCCCTTCCGTCTTTTAATTCAAAGGAGATAACACCGCAGGTGCCCTTCGGCATATATTTTTTAGCCAGCTCATAGTATTTGTCTCCCGGAAGTCCGGCATAATTTACATGCCCCACCAAAGGATGCTCATTTAAAAATTCCGCTACCTTCTGGGCATTATAGCAGTGACGCTCCACGCGCAGCGCCAGGGATTCCAGGCTGGCATTCAGCATAAAACAGTTTGTAGGTGATGGGATGGCTCCCAGATCGCGCATAAGCTGTGCATTGATCTTCATAATATACGCCGCTTTTCCAAACTGCTTTGTATATACAACCCCGTGATAAGATTCATCCGGTCTTGTCAGTCCGTGGAATTTATCACCATATGCATCCCAGTCGAAATTACCGCTGTCCACAATGGCTCCGCCTACCTGCATTGCATGTCCGTCCATGTATTTTGTTGTGGAATGCGTCACAATATCAGCGCCCCACTCAAAAGGACGGCAGTTTACCGGTGTTGCAAATGTATTGTCTACAATCAGCGGTACTCCATGGGCATGTGCCAGACCGGCAAATTTCTCAATATCCAGCACAACAAGAGCCGGATTGGCAATCGTCTCAGCAAATACAGCCTTGGTGTTGGGTTTAAACGCTTTTTCCAGCTCTTCTTCAGAGGCATCTGCATCCACAAAAGTACATTCAATTCCCATCTTCTTAGCAGTCACGCCCAGCAGATTCAATGTGCCGCCATAGATAGCAGACGCACAGATTACATGGTCCCCTGCCTCGCAGATATTAAATACAGCATAAAATGTAGCTGCCTGCCCTGATGAGGTAAGCACACCTGCCACACCGCCTTCCAAGTCAGCAATCTTAGCTGCTACCAGATCATTGGTGGGATTCTGGCATCTTGTATAGAAATAGCCATTGTCCTTCAGATCAAAGAGACGTCCCATCTCCTCAGTCGTGTCATATTTAAATGTTGTACTCTGATAAATCGGCAGGATTCTCGGCTCACCCTTTTTCGGTTTCCATCCGGACTGCACACATTTGGTTTCAATACGAAATTCTTTATCCATTGTTCTTTCCCCTTTTCATAAAATATAGTAACAGTCCAGGTATCTGAACTGTTACCAAAAATCCATAACCTTTATATGTGGTTCATTTTACCACGATTCTTCCCGTCAGCCAACAGAAACTTTAGAGTGTTGGGGGGTACAAACACGCCCCGGCTGAGCAACTGCTGTTATCCATCATTTCCGGTAATGCTTCTGTCCGTACAGAACAACTGCCAGGAATAAAATAATACCAACAGCCAGAACGATCAGTATCTGTGCCTGTTTCATAGGATATTTCCATGCGCAGATTCCCAATGCCAGCATGTCAAGTCCTATGATACTCACACCGCCTCCGATGGTCACCATGAACTTTCTCTCATTTTCAGGCGACACGCCGCTTGAGAACCGTTCTCTCACCATAGAAGGCTTTCCTTTTACTGCCATAAAGATGCCTGTCAGTATCACAATACAGGCAATAATCACCATCATCAAAGACTGTCTGTCCATATATTACCTCCCTTTTCAGAACTTATCCTTTCCGCTCTTATAATACTTTACAAACACGATGAGGAACCATGCGGGAAGGACCAGGCCTTTCAGCACACAGGAGAGACTCAGAGTCCACCACACACCATTCAGCCCAAGAGCCGTGGCCGAAAGCAGCATAGCGACCGGTATCCTGAGTGTGTTGAAAAGAATCCCTGTGACAGACGGCGGCACAGTCTTTCCAAATCCCTGAAATGCCCCGGCTGTGGTGATCTCCATACACATGAAAAATTCCGAAATACCTATGATTCTCAGATAGTCAACTCCCATCGGAAGGACATCCTTCTCTGTAATAAAAATACGGAAGAAAAATTCCGGGAAAGCGATGAGTATAAAGCTGGTAAATACTCCCCACAAAGCCATGATCCCCATAGCTGTCTTATATCCCTTCTTAATCCTCTCTTTTTTCCCCGCCCCATAGTTCTGGGCCACAAACGCATTTACAGCTGTTGAAAATCCGCCTGCAGCCATCCATGAAATAGATTCGATCTGGCTTCCGACCTTCTGCACCGCCACAGCCGCATCCCCCCATCCCGCGATCAGACGGGCTATCACCATGGAAATTCCGGAAAACAACGCATCCTGTATGGCAGAGGGAAATCCAATTCTCACAATCTCACGCACATGCTGCTTTTCCGCCTTCTGTGTCAAACGAATGTGCCGGAAGATCACCGGCTCATTCCAGACCGTTGCAAGATACAGGATAAACACAATGATCTGTGCCAATACAGTGGCAAGCGCCGCACCTGTCACCTCCATTTTGGGAAGAGGACCAATTCCAAAGATCAAAACAGGGTCCATTACAATATTTATGACCAGACCAATGGTGGTGGCCCTGAAAGTAGCCATGGTATTGCCCATAGCAGCCAAAATACCTGTAAAAACCTGATTCAGGAATGAAAACACGATTGCTCCGCAGGTGATCACAAGATACATTTTGGCGTCATGTATAACATCCGGGCTGTTCAGCTTAAAAAAACCGATCAGCGGTCCTGAAAACAGCACACTGATGATCCCATACAAAATCCCCAGAAGCATTCCCATGCGAATAGAACCTCTGGCATAGTCGATGGCAGCCTCCTTGTCCATAGCCCCAAGGGACTGCCCCACAGTGACCTGTCCGCCCATTCTCGGTATGGTTGTGATACCGTTTGCCAGCCACATATACATACCGGCTGCCCCAACGGCTGCTACCGCGTTACTGCTGACGCGTCCGATCCAGATCATATCGACCAGATTGTACGCCATCTGTATTAATGATGTTCCCATAATAGGGAACGCTAATTTTGCCAGGGAACCTGCGATAGGTCCCTCCAGCAAATCCACATTTCTTTTCATTTTTCTTTTAAATCCCCCAATTTCAGACTTTAAACTCTATACTAACAGACAATGAAAAAACCTGCAACCTCCTGCAAATACAACGACACATGTTTTCAACAGAAAAATCATTTTCCATACATGTTATCCACAATCTATTCAGATATCCACATATAAATCCTTTATAAATCAACATTACATCATGGTATGCTTCATTACTGATCACAACATTACCATTGTATCGCATAGAAAACCATTTTGCACTCTTTCTTTCTGATTTTTTTTATGTTACTCTTATATAAAATCAGAAAACCGGGGGAACAAAAAATGAAGGAAAAAATATATACCATACCGCTGATGGACGCATTCCGCGCTGACGATGAATGCCCCTTTTGTTTTATTGAAAAGAATCTGGAACAGCACGCCATGGATTTTGTCCTTGGCTCCGGCGCCTCCTATATGGAAGACGATGTGCGGGCGGAGACAGATAAACTTGGATTCTGCCATGAACACTATAAAAAAATGTTTGATTACGGAAACCGCCTCGGCTGCGGACTGATCCTCACCACACACTTTAAGAAAAAAAATGAGGAGTTAAAACAGCAGATCAAAATGTTTTCTCCAGGAAAAGCATCCATGCTGGGACATTTTAAAAAGGCAAAACTGGATGCAGACAATCCCAAGACAAATATCGGAACCTGGGTAAAGGAACAGAATCAAAGCTGCTATATCTGTGACTACTATCAAAATACATATGTCCGCTATCTTGACACCTTCTTTGAATTGTACAGGAAAAATCCTGAATTCACAGATTTGTTCAAAAACAGCAAAGGTTTCTGCCTCTCCCATTTCGGTGACCTTGTGGAAACTGCAGAGTCCCTTCTCTCTGATAAAGAGAAGGCTTCCTTTTATGAAATTCTCTTCCCCCTCATGACTGACAACATGCAGAGGGTCACAGATGATCTTGAATGGTTCTGTGACAAGTTTGACTACCGCAACAAGGATGCGGACTGGAAAAACTCCAGAGATGCCATTCAGCGCGGAATGCAGAAGGCCGGAAGCGGTTATCCCGCTGACCCGCCGTATAAAGCTGACAGATAACGAAAAGGGACAGGCCTATGCGCCTGTCCCTCTGTCATGTTCGGAAAGTAATTATCTGAAGTGTATGGTAAACTCTTCCCCTGCCTGTTTAAAATCATTACTGAGCCTTCCGCTCTGCTCCGGGAATTTGACCGCATATGGTGTCAGATAAAGTTCTGCGGCCTCATCGCTTAGATTTCCATTTTGAATCGTAGAAATATTTAGTCTTCCTACGCCGTCACTCCATCTGGAAAGTGTAAATTCCACAGCGTTTCCACAGTCGTCAAACCCTTTCAGAACAAGATCATAGTCACATTCTCCTGTGGATGTTGAGAAATAGATTTTCTGCCCAAGAGCATTATCTGTCATTTTATTCAGATATACTTCTGTTCCATCCTCCAGTGTAAATGTTTCGTCAAGCTCCACTGTATTTGTACTCTGGGCAAGCTCCTCACCGGAAGATGAAAATTCAAAATCCCATGTTTTGCCCATATTATCATAATCTACAAACTGTATCTCAAAATCAAGTGTCTGAGATAAATCCACATCCTTGCTGATGTCACACTCAGAAATAGATACAATTGTTCTGTCTCCTTCCTGCTTTTCTCCGCCGGAGGCGCCATCAGAGACAGACTTTCCATTGATATATACATGGACTCCTATGATCGATTTGTTCTCATCCGTAATCTTTTCATCATATTCTCTGGTGCTGGATACTACAATCTCATCCTCATTTAGAATGACCTCATTGAGCGTCACTGTTATTCCGTTCGCGGTTACTGACTTTCCAACTACCGTCTTATATGGTTCCAAATTCTTTTTAATTCCAAGAATAGATGCAATGTCATAAGAAATAGATTTTACTGCTGCCTGGACAACATAATGCAGCGGAGCACTTCCCACTCCCACTGCCAGGACCACTGCGGCTGCGCAGACTGCAGCAATTGGTTTCCACCTTTTTTTCTTTTTCCCTGTACCCATAATATTTTTTGCAGCAGCTTTTTTCCAGCGCTTGTTTTCCATATCATTAGTTTCTTTTATTTTGTAATTCCCCATATCTGTCTTAACGTCATTTAACAATTCATATATATTACTGCTCATAACTTTTCTCTCCTTTCTGAGTGGAAAACAGTTTCCTGATTTTCCGTCTTCCCCTGGAAACTCTGTTATATATCACATCTTTCTTCATGCCCGTCTGCCGGCTGACCTCCTCCGGTTCCATTTCCTCCACATAGAGCTTCATAAACAACTCTCGGTCCTCAGGACTCAGACAGCTGAGCATCTCTTCCATCTCCTCAGACAGCTCTTCCTCGATCATCTTCATCTGCTCCCTGTCCTCCTCTCCGGCAGTCACATCCTCCAGATTTTCTGTCTGTATCCTTTTCAGATACTTCCGCTTGTAGTCAATCGCTTTATACCTGGCGATACCTGCGATCCAGTTCACAAAACTGCTTCTCATGGGCCTGTAGGACTCTATATTCTCCCACACAGCCAAAAACACATCATTGATACATTCCTCCTGATAATCCTGCAATGAAAACAAGTGCTTCTTTACAATAGATTTTACAATACGTCCATAATTGTCAATTACATATTCTAGAGCTTTCTCGTTCCGGAACTTTAACTGCTCTACAAAATTATCTTCATTTATTTTCATAAGCTTTCACCCGATTCTCTTTTTACTAACGGCCGTTACACTATATACTTCGTATCCTGCCAACTGATTTCTATCCATATATGAAGAAAAAATAAAAAACTTTTTCACATTTCTTTTACTATTTCATCACAGAATCATCACATTTACAATGTATATTAGTATTTGAACAAAGCCAATAAGACTTTTTTCAAAATCTTTTTCTTTTTCATATGCCGGTATTCCCTTATACCGGCTCTCCTTCTTTTTATATTTTTATAAAAGTAGACATGAAAATAAGAGGCCATAATCTATCCCCCCTCAAGGTTATGGCTTCTTATTTTCTGTGTAAAAATATATTCTGCGCTCAGCGCGTTTTCCATCCGAACTTTTTTTTGTACAATAAAAAACAGCTCAAATACAGAATATCTGAATTTGAACTGTCTCACAGTGAAGCATCGGGGATTCGAACCCCGGACAACTTGATTAAAAGTCATGTTACCTAACTGCCACGGAACCGCATAAATGCTGGGTTTGCAAGAATCTCGTGATACGAAATTGATACATTAGGTATTTTATAGTATTTTGCGATATCTGTCAATGGTGATTTTATACAGTTGACAAACAGAATATACGTTCGTATAATTAAGTATATAACAAACAAATGTTCTGTTTTTTTTGAAAGAAGGTTGCATGAATGAAAGAGAATATTATTTTTGAGAATCACGATGCCTACCTATTATATAGGGCGGCATTGGACCGGAACCCAAATCTGCCAGCACACGGGAACGTATCTGTGCAATATGCTTTATACCTGTATTATCGGACTTATCCAGAGGAACGCCCCAAGGGATACCGGTACAGGCAGCACGCCTCCGCATAACTCCCATTATTTACCAGTAGCATTATTATCACCTCCGATATTAAACTTAATTCGGAGGTGATGAAAATGTCAAACAGAAAGAAAGCATATGACCCAGATTTTGAGGCTAACCCAGAATTTGAACAGGACCCAGGATTTCTTGAATGGATATGCCAGCGTGTCAGGGATGAGGCTGCAGGAAATGCAAAAGAAACGGACAATGAACCGGATCTGGGCAAATTTGAGCCTACAGATGAAATATTTGAGCGTATAGTAAAAGAAGCTCGCGAACGTGGGCTACTAAAAGAGGATTAATGTCGAAAACTGCCCACGATTATCTATTGCACTAATCCCCATTATGTTGTATCATTTATTTGCAACCAATAGTATCAATATGTTTCTTAGTCGCGGAATGGCTGGCATTATAATGGTGTCGGCCGTTTTGTACTTGACATCAGAGCTTCCAAGCGTTATTATTGAAAAAACTGGTAATACTTCCACCATTTCCTTCTTTGTCTGAGAGGCTATACTTTATGTATAGTCTCTTTATTTATGGCCACTAAAAAGGCCCCGGCGGGAGACCCGGAGCCTTACAGCGTTTTACAGTGGCACTCTGTGCGTTGATAGTTACAGTAGTGCTCCTGTTTTATCAGTATAGCACATCTTACCAGACTTGTCCACGTAGTAGACATTGCCGCCTGTCCTTACCAGCTCATCCGCTGTCATCGCTCCATTGGCTTTCAGATAATACCAGTTATTCTTCCATTCGATCCAGCCTGTCATCATCCAGCCAGAACCGTCGAAGAAGAACCACACGCCCCCGATCTTCTCCCAGTCATTCCGGGTATATCCGCCGTCTGCATGGCGGTACCACCAGCGACCATCCCTTACCTGGATCCAGTTGTTCTTTTTAAGATATGCGGATACTGCGGATTTTGTTTTTTCTCCCACACACCCGTCTGGGTTTGCTCCGACCAAGCGCTGTACCCTGATAGTCTGTGTCTCTGTGTCCGGGCCGAAATCTCCATCAACATTTACACCGCTGCCGAATGTGTTCAAAGTTTTCTGCCATGCTGTTACCTCTGTCCCTATATCGCCCCTGGACAGCCAGTTTTTGGTATTACCAGATGGAGTATTCCCGGACATTGCACTGCCTGTAATACCGGCTACAATGGCATTTGCCATCTTTTCCGCAGTATATTTTCCGGCATCTTCTGCGCTGTCGCAAAAGCAGCATTCCACCAGGAGCGCTGGGCTGGCCGTATGCCGCAGCACATAAAGACTGGGATTTGTTTTTACTCCTCCTCCCCTTTTTGTGTATCCCAGTTCCCCGATCCGGTCTGCGATCCTCTGGGCATAGGATTCGGCGGCAGATCCCCAGTTATAGATAAATACCTCCGTTCCATGCGCTTGTCCATTGTAGCAATTGAAATGGATGGACACATCCAGATCCACAGCATGCGCATTACAGTTCGCCACGATCGCGGCAAGATTGCCGTTCACAGTTCCGGAGCTTTCATCCGTACAGTCATAGACCGTATGGCCAGCCGCCTGCAGTTTACGGATCACCAGGTCTTTCACCTTTCGGTCCTCTGATGTTTCGGAAAATATACCGGACGCTCCCGGAACCTTGAAGTTATGTCCTGCATGTACATTGATTCTCATAGATTACTCCTTCCCCCGGCAATTTGCGCCGGCACAAAAAGAGAGCGATTTTACTCGCCCTCTGTCCCTTTTTTACCATCTTTATTTATCAGGTTCCGCAGCATCTCATACAACCCTGTACTGGCCAGGCCGGATATCATTCCGCCCAGGATTACCTCTGCATTAATACCGCTCCCCATATTGATGAGTACCGCAATTATAGTTCCCATTGCCAGGGCTGCAAGTGGTATGTACCTGTTCTTGATTGCCGGTATTGCTGTCTTAATCACATACCCCACCAGAAGGCAGATTCCCAAGATCACCGGGTTGATATAGTTTGTTAAAAAGCTTAAATCCATAATTAGTACCTCCTATCGTACAACAAAGTTCTCTCATTTTTTATATGCATCTATATACCTGCATGACACTAAAAATTCTTTATTTCTCTTTTTCCAAATCTTCAATCCTGTGGTTGGCAACCTTCATCTTTTCCTCTAGGATGTAGGTCCTTTCCACGACTGAGTTATGCTTCTCTACCTTTTTTGTAAGCTCTTCAAGCTTATATTCCATCAATGCCCGCGTTTTTTCCTGCTGGCTCCTGTTACTTATCAGGCAGACAATTAGAGTAACGCCTGCAGAGATGCCGGCTGAAATGATTGTTTCCATTTGCATATCTCCTTATTGATTTTTATTATAAAATAAGACCGTCTCCGGTCCTGCCCCGATCTCGTTATGTTTATCCACGTCATCTGCATCGGCATATGGCCTGCAGTAGTATTCCGTCAGGTCTAACTCCTCCTCGATCTGAGATAGAGTTTTATTTCCCTGGCCCCTGACAAGGAGTCTCAGGTCTGTGATGTGAGACCAGAGCCTGGATATGATCCTCAGCTTGGTCATCATTCCTCAATCAATTCTTCCATGCCAGAGTCCGCCAGAATCTCTTTTACTTTTTCTTTCAGCAGACGCGGAACCTGCTCATAAGTTTTCTTTCCCAGCATGATCTGCTGTGCCCATAACATTGCCATCATTTCTTTACCGTCCTTTCCTGTTATCATAATCATGAGATTGGTTAATAAGTTACACATAGACCGCCTCTGACATTTCCAGCAGGCATTCTGTCAGCATCTGGATTGTTTCCGCTTGGCTTTTTACCTGCTCTTCCAGGCTTTGCGGCTGATCTGGAACGTATTCCAGATAGTGTTCCGGATTTACTTCAACTATTTCCCGGCTTATGTTCTCAGCTTTTTCCCTAAACTGGTGGAAATCACATTCCCAGTAGGCGTCCTTGGTTGTGTGCGTCTCTCCAAACTCGTCCACCTGGGAACTTTCA